>JAIPIG010000004.1 GCA_021734805.1 Simkaniaceae bacterium | reverse complement strand
ATAATGGCTCATTGGTTGCTCCTATAGTTTTGAGGTTTTAACCTCGGTTCTGATTGGAGAGTTTTATAACTACTCCGTTTTTTAGGAGCAACCACTTTACACTTCGCCTTTAAGAGCGAGCGCGATTACAGTATGTATAAATTGAGGATTGCAGGTGAGTCATTAGATAAAGAGCTAAAAGAATAGGTGAAGACGCCCTAAATTTTAATGAATCGCTCTGTGACAAGCAAATACAAAGCTAATTGCTTATAAAGCAATTTTCAGTTAATCTACCCTATAATATAACGGAGGAAACCATGGCACAAAGTGATCTAATACATCCTGTAACAGATGAAGAATTTACAGGGAAAGTTCAATCCGGAATCTCGTTAGTAGATTTTTTCGCTGACTGGTGTGGCCCATGTCGCATGTTGACACCTGTTCTAGAAGAAGTTGCAACAGATATGAAAGGAAAGCTGAATTTTATTAAGGTGGATGTTGATCATTGTCAAAAAACAGCTGCACAATTTGATGTGACTTCAGTTCCAACAATTGTATTGATTAAAAATGGGAAAGAAGTGGCTCGTCTTGTCGGCTTAAGAGATGCAGCTAAAATCAAAGAGTTTATTACTCCTCATCTTTAATAGACTCTCAGCTTGACTTTGGTCGAGGGTTTAAGGACAAATAGACAAGGCAAGCGGCTTTAAAAAATTGTAGAGTCGACGTGAGCTGAGTTATTAAATGCAAAGTTATGTTGTCTCAAAACTTCATATGATGCAATAGCAACGGCATTGGATAAGTTGAGGCATCGTACGTCATTTTGCATAGGTAACTTGACGAGTTGCGAGTGATACTTTTCCATTATCGATTCCGGTAGGCCGCTTGTTTCATTCCCAAAAACTAAACACACATTTTCCGGATAGTTGTTTTCATAGAACGATCGTTTTGCTTTACTCGATAAAAAATAGACAGAATGGCTATTTTTCTTGGCAAGGGCGTCGTCAAGCGAAGAGGCTATTGTCATATCGACTTCACTGGCGTAATCAAGTCTTGCTCTTCTAAGCGCTTTTTCAGATATATCAAATCCAAGCGGGGCGATGAGTGTGAGCTTTGCTCCGATAACGCGGCATGTTCGAATGATATTTCCCGTATTTGCGGGGATTTGAGGTTGATATAATATAATTTCCATAGAGTTCTTAATGGAGATTTAATGAAAAAGGCATCCCCAAATATAAATGAGAATGCCTTAAAAATGGTAAAGATACACTCTTAGCGAAGTGCCTCTTCTCCTTCTTGGCTCGCGAGTTCTTCCAGAGATTGGTCTACTGCAGCTTGTGTGTCTGCATCAGCAATGGGTGTATTCGCTTTGATGACTTCAATATGAAATTTGAGGAGTGAGTTAGGTGGAAGATAGCCTGACTCACCATATGCTAATTCAGGATGAAGATAGGCGACTCTTTTTTCCCCTTCTTTCATTCCAATAATGACTCTTGCTAGTCCCGGAATCATATCCTGGAGAGAAATGACTTCGTCATTATTAGATGAGGCAAAGATATTCCCATCGGCAAATTCACCTGAGTAACGGATGGTGGGATTATCATCTTCTTGAACAGATTCACCATATCCTAATTGTTCGATTTCATATTGTAACTTCCCATCTTCAAGTTCAATAACATTGTTATTTAACCGATTTTTTGCGAGAAAGTCTTCAGCTAATTGAAGGTTAATTTTAGATTGTTTGTGGAAGGCATTTTCTTGGATGAGTGAAATAGCTTGAACGCAATCGTTTTCATTAAGAGGAGGTTCTTTTCCTGCGATTGAATCTTGAATGCCTTTAATAATTAAATTGACGTCAAAATCTAAACCTAAGGATTCGATATTTTTTTTAATCAAGTGACCAAAAGATTCTGAAACTTGGTTTAAATCGAGATTTTGTAAGGACTGTTCGTTTTCTTCAGCAAAAGTTGGTTGAACTAAAGCCATCGTCATAAAGCTAAAAAAAACGAAGATAGACTGAAAAAGTTTGTTTTTATGCATGAATTTCTCCTAAATAGAGCGAAAGTACTAGATTTTACTAGGAATAGAATTTGAGTGCAAGCTGTGTCAGGCAAAAGAGGCAATTAATGGGAGGTTATACCGAAATAAATTGAAGAATTGGTTTTTATCTTCGCCGGCATCTTCGACTTTTTACCCTTAATTTTTTTGACCTATCTTCAATAGGATCAAAAAATTAAGCCGGCTAAGCCTGATAAAAATTCGAAGCGCCATCAAAGCTAAAACCCCAATTCTTCAACTCATTTCGGTATATTTACTCAACTTTGCCCGTAATTTGGTCTCCGTTCAAAAAAATTGGGCAGTTGATCAAACGGCACAAGTGTTTCATCTCTTGTTGACAGATGTTTGATTTTAATCGATTGATTTTTGATTTCATCTTCGCCAAGAACTCCAAAAAATTGAGCCTTTATTTTTTCTGCATGTTGAAGTGCTTTCTGAACTTTTTTGCTTTTAAAAAAGATCTCAGTAGGAACGTTGTGCTTTCTAAGTACTGAAGAAAGAGACAAAACTTTTGTTTTTGCGTCATCTCCCATTGGCAGTAATAGAAGCATAGGCCCCGTAAGAGGTGGCAGTAGAGAGGGTTCTTCGATTAAAATTTGAAGGAGTCGTTCAATGCCAACAGCAAAACCAATCGCCGGCAGCTGAGCGCCGCCTAATTTTTCAATCAGTCCGTCGTAGCGCCCTCCGGCTCCAATCGTATTTTGGGCTCCAAGAGATTCAGTGGTGAATTCAAAAACCGTTTTATTATAATAATCAAGTCCTCGAACGAGGTTGTGTTCAATTTTAAAGGGGATTCGAAGTTCATTTAAAAGTTGTTGGAGTCTAGAAAAATGCGCTGCGCTATCTGAATCTAAACAATCTAGAATTGAAGGGGCCTTTTTGATGATTTCAATGTCGTTCAAATCTTTAGAATCAAGAATGCGTAGAGGATTAGCTTCTAAGCGGGCTTGTGAGTCTTCAGATAAGTGGGATTTGTGGGGTTCTAAATAAGATTTAAGTGCTTTGCAATATTCCGATCGCGATGCTTGATTTCCGATTGAATTGAGTCGTAATACGAGATTGCGAATGCCAAGGGATTCAAAACAATGATATAAGAATGCAATCGTTTCTGCATCTTGCTCCGGATCGGGAATCCCGATGCTTTCTACCCCAAATTGATGAAATTGACGATAGCGCCCTGCTTGAGGCCGATCATATCGAAAAAATGGTCCGAAGTAGAAGAGTTTTTGATAAGGAGTTTCATGAAGAGATCTGCTTTCTATCAGAGCCCTCATAACAGGCGCCGTTCCTTCAGGGCGAAGGGTCATTGAGCGCTTGCCCTTATCCTCAAAAGTATACATTTCTTTAAAAACGATATCGGAAGTGTCCCCAACACTGCGTGTAAATAGTTCTGTTTTTTCAAAAATGGGGGTGCGTATTTCACTATAACCGTATAAAGAGGCAAGATATCTAAGTTTTGTTTCAACATAATGCCAGTAATCACTAGTGCGCCATAAGTCATTAGGTGATTGAAAGGCGGGAAGGATGTCAAATAAGCCTTTTGGGATTTGATAACTCATATCGATCAACATTTTATTTGTTTAATCGTAAATATTAGCTGCAATGAGGCATAATTACAAGAAATACGTATATACCGAGAGTGATTCGGGAGTTGGAATTTTTTAACTCATGTATGCGGTATTTGAAAGGATTCCAAAATATTACTGATCATTTTGATCAGTATGGCTAAGTTGGATCGTTTTGCATTTTGCAGGTTTTCCTCATATAAATCATTCAAGATGCCCATGAATGGGAACGGAAGCCAATTTTCACCGGCATAGTTTGCTAAATAATGTCCCAGGGCATGTTCATCAGCTGTAGGGAATCGAGCAAATAATTCGACGAGTTTAGTGATTTTTTCATAAGCATCGGCTCGCATTTCTTTTGATGTTGCTAATGTTTGGTAATTAAGGATGCCATTCCAAGCCTTGGATAATTTTAGGGCATAATCCAAGCTTTGGGATAAATTTTCTTCTTGAAGGATCCGAAATAAGGTGCGTAGATTTTTCAGATGTTGAATCACATTATCGGCGATGAAGATGGTTTCCATTAGGTCGACTTCATCTTCCAGTTCGTTGATTTTTTGCTTAATAAATGCAAGAAGAACGGCAGAAAACTGTTTGTTTTTCTCTAATTTTACTAATTTTGATGCGCCTTTTTCTTCTATAGTGGAGGTGGGATCGGCGTCCATATTAAAAAAAGATGAGAACTGATTATTCGTTAAGCTTGTATTAAAATCTGTCATAAAAATAGGTTTATTCTTTTTTACAGTAAATAAATAATTTAATTTATTTTCAAATATTATTATACCGGGAGTGATTCAAGAGTTGGAATTTTTAGAAGCCGGCTATACCGATGGTCGATCGGGCCGAAGGCCCTTTACCGAACCGATGCGCTATTGACAATAGGCAGAGGTGAGGTAAATCGACCAAGCGGGGATGCCGGCGACAAAAAAACCAACTCTTGAATGACGAGCGGTATATCTTGAATCACGAGCGGCATACTATAGAGAGTTCGTGTGTATATAGGATGCTTCAGGGATAAAAGAGGTTGACAGACTCACTTTTGTTATATAAAATTGTTGTTTTTTTGTGTGATAAAGAGAAGTTATGTTCAGCGTATTTAAAGCAGCGAATCATATTGGTCTCATTCAGGATCAAGAGGAAGTTAGGAAAAAATATCGCTATTGGCGGCTTCGTATTTTCTTTGGCATGTATCTTGGATATGCTTTTTTCTATCTTACAAGAAAGAGTTTGACCTTTGTATTGCCGGCGTTAATGATTGAGTTTCAATGGACAAAGGCAGATGTGGGTATTTTTGGTTCCATCTTATATATTGCCTACGGGTTAAGTAAATTTTTGAGCGGGATCATTGGTGATCGCTCCAATCCAAGATTTTTTATGGCCATCGGATTGATGGCTACCGGTCTATTAAATATTTTCTTTGGTTTATCTTCTTCTTTAATGTTTTTCTGCCTTTTCTGGGGCCTTAACGGTCTTTTCCAGGGATGGGGGTGGCCTCCTTGCGCTCGTTTGTTGACCCATTGGTATGCCCGCTCTGAAAGAGGCGGATGGTGGGGCATTTGGAATACCTCTCATAATGTAGGAGGCGGGCTCAGTATTTTAATGGGACCCTTGATCGCAACGCTTTTTGGGTGGCGAATGGCGATGTACGTTCCCGGGGTTATCTGCCTATTAGGGGGAGTCTATCTTGCGATTACTCTACGCGATACACCCCAATCCCTTGGGCTTCCTCCGATTGAGGAGCACAAGAATGAGGCGGTATCGGGTTCTGAAGAGGATAGGGAGCGCGAGCTATCTACAAAGGAAATTTTATTTAAGTATGTCCTTGCTAATAAATTTCTATGGATTTTAGCTTTTGGATATTTTTTCATTTATGCTATTAGGACCGCAATTAACGATTGGGGGCAACTCTATCTCATGGAGCAAAAAGGGCACTCCCTGATCAGCGCAGGTGGAGCTATTTTTTGGTTTGAGATCGGTGGGTTATTCGGTAGCGTCATTGCAGGACTGATTTCGGATCGCCTATTTGCTTCCCGCCGTGGTCCGGTTAATGTGCTATTTAGTTTATTTGTTACTTTTGCACTAGGGCTTCTTTGGATCATTCCAAACAGCAACTATCTCGTTGCATCGGTTTCTATCTTTTTTATTGGTTTCTTGATTTTTGGTCCTCAAATGCTGATTGGAATGGCCGCGGCGGAGCTCTCTCATAAAAAAGCTGCGGGGACAGCTACGGGGTTTGCCGGATGGTTTGGTTATTTCGGCGCAGCCTTTAGCGCTTACCCTTTTGGGGTGATTGCTACAAAATGGGGGTGGGGCGGCTTCTTCCTGGTTCTTGGAGCCTGTGCCTGTATTTCGGTGCTGATCTTATTGCCCCTTTGGTCTGTTAGATCACGAGATGAGATCATCTCTACTGAAGGGAAAGTGGCTTAAACAGCCATAAAGACTATCCGTTTTTTCTTTGATCATGTATTTTTAAGGATTCAGTCGAATTGGAGCACTGTCAAAATGAAGCCTTGGATTCCTCTACATGTCCATTCTCAATATAGTATCCTCAACGCAACAAATTCTATTAAAGATTTAATTGCAAAAGCTGCTGAGCAGGGCCTTTCAGCTTTAGCTTTGACAGATCATTGCAATATGTTTGGTGTTGTTGATTTTTATAAAGGGTGTAAATCTGTAGGGATAAAACCCATTATTGGCATTGAAATGATGGTCGCTCCGGGAAGTCGTCTCGATAAAAAAAAGCAATATGGACAGCCACCCGGGCACCCTATTGTTTTACTTGCGAAAAATGAAATTGGCTATCGCAATTTATGTAAGATTTCATCCATCGCTTATTTGGAGGGGTTTTATTATACGCCGCGCATTGATAAGGATATTTTGACGCAGTATGCTGAAGGCTTAATTTGCCTTTCAGGACCGATCAGGGGAAAAATTCCTATGCTCATTTGCGATGATCAAATGAAGCAGGCAAGGGAAGAAATTTCTTGGTTCCAAGCATTATTCAAAGAGGATTTTTATTTTGAGATTCAACGTCACCCTATGAAGGAAGAGTGGATTAGGGCAGACGAAATCAATCAAGAGCCTTGGCTTCTTAGAGAGTATGAAATGCTCATTGAGAAGCAAGAAAAAGCAATCGGGGTACTGAAGGCGTTATCTAGTGAGTTCAACATCCCGCTTGTAGCGACAAATGACATTCAATATTTGGAAAGAGAAGATTGGAAAGTCCATGAAATTTTAATGAATATCCAGTCAGGGGAGACGTGTGAGATTTGGGATATTGATCACATGGGGAACCGAAGAGGAAAAATCAAAAATCCTAAAAGAAGAGTTCTATTTTCCCATGAGTACTATTTTAAATCGCATGATGCAATGGCGGAGCTATTTAAAGATCTGCCGGAGGCGATTGAAAATACACAACTCATTGCAGAAAAATGTGATGTTTCATTTGATCTTTCGAAGAAATTTTATCCCGTATTCCTGCCTCCTACATTAGAAGGGAAAAAATATACGGCAGAGCAAAGGCAAAAAGAGGCTGAAAAATACTTAAGAGATCTTTCTGAAAAGGGGATGCCTCATCGCTATACGGAGGATAAATTAAAAAAGGTTAAGGAAATCTATCCCGATAAAGATCCTATGGATGTGGTTAAGGAGCGATTTGAGTACGAATTTGAGATTATTGCTTCTAAAGGGATGTGCGATTATTTATTGATTGTTCATGATTTTATTGCTTGGGCTAAACGCAATCATATTCCCGTTGGCCCCGGGCGTGGATCGGGAGCAGGTTCAATTATTTTATACTTAATAGGGGTAACTGACATCGAACCTCTGCGATTCCACCTCTTCTTTGAGCGATTTATCAATCCTGAAAGGATCTCTTATCCTGATATTGATGTTGATATCTGCATGGAAAGAAGATCGGATGTGATTGAGTATACACTTAGCAAATATGGAAAGGACAAAGTCGCTCAGATTATCACGTTTGGTACGATGAAAGCGAAAATGGCAATTAAAGATATTGGCCGGGTTCTCAATGTGCCTTTGGCAAAGGTCAATGAAATTGCTAAACTCGTTCCTGATGATCTCAACATAACGATTGAAAAGGCTTTGCAAATCGATCCCGATTTCAAACGCATGTATGAAAGTGATCGAGATGCGACTCAAATTATTGATTATGGTTTGAAGCTGGAAGGGACGATTCGAAATACGGGGATTCATGCAGCAGGGCTGATTATTTGCGGTGATCCACTCACAGACCATATTCCTATTTGTAATGCAAAAGATTCAGAGTTGGCAGCAACCCAATTTGCAATGAAGCCTGTAGAAATGGTTGGGATGTTGAAAATTGACTTTTTAGGACTTAAAACATTGACATCGATTCAAAAGACCGTTGATGCCATTGAAATTTCGCAAGGCACTAAAATTGATTGGGTCAATTTACAATTAGATGACAGAAAAACATTTGATCTACTTAATCAAGGGAAGACTTCGGGGGTATTTCAGCTTGAATCTGCAGGGATGCAGGATCTAGCTAAACAACTTCATATCGATCGATTTGAAGAGATTATTGCGGTGGGAGCCCTCTATCGACCGGGGCCTATGGAAATGATCCCGTCATTTATTAAGCGTAAGCATGGACAAGAGCAAATTGAGAATGATCATCCATGGATGAAAGATATCCTCATGGAGACGTATGGCATCATCGTTTACCAAGAGCAAGTGATGCAAATTGCCCAAACTTTAGCCGGTTACAGTCTTGGAGAAGGGGATGTATTGCGCAAGGCAATGGGTAAAAAAGATCATGTTGTCATGAAGCAAGAGGAGAAAAAGTTTAGTGAGGGGGCCCAAAAGAAGGGAATTGATGAAAAGCTCGCGCTCCAGATATTTAACAAGGTCGAGAAATTTGCCTCCTATGGTTTTAACAAGTCCCATGCGACGGCCTATGGCTATTTAAGCTATGTAACGGCCTATCTTAAGGCCAATTATCCAAGGGAGTGGATGGCTGCGCTGATGACGTGCGATATGGTTGATCTAGCGAAAATTTCAAAACATATTCGCGAATGTCAAGCAATGCATATTGCGATCCTCTCCCCCGATGTCAATGAGTCAAGAGCTCAATTTGTTGCGACACCTCAAGGCATTCGTTTTGCTATGTCTGCCATAAAAGGTGTTGGGGAGGGTGTTGTTGAAGCAATTGTTGCTGAAAGAGAGTTAAATGGGTCTTTTGCAACGCTCATCGAGTTTATTGAAAGGCTAGATTCAAGGAAAGTCGGTAAGAAAATTATTGAGTGTTTAATCGAAGCGGGGTGTTTTGATTATACTCAAAAAGATCGCGCTCATCTCCTGGCTATTTTGCATTATCACTATGATCGCGTTGTGGGATTTCAAAAAGAGAAAGCAAAAGGTGTTTTGGATCTATTTTCCTCGGGGAATGAAGTCGTCGCGATGGGTGATGATACAATCGATTTTGAGCCTAGATCTCGCCTTTATACTCTTCAAAGAGAAAAGGAGTTATTGGGATTTTATCTCACGGGGCACCCTCTCAAGGAATGCCGAAAGGAGATGGAGCTTATTGGAGCAATCCCCATCGATCAGGGGGGGACAGAAAATAGTATTTACCCTGTTAAAACGGCGTTTATTTTAGAAACCGCTACAGTCAAAATTTCCCAGAAATCGGGTAAAAAATTTGCGATTTCGACGATTAGCGATGAAAATCACAATTATGAACTCTTTTTTTGGTCGGATCATTATGAAAGATATAGTCATTTGCTTGTTGAAAATAATATTTTAGCAGCAGTGCTCCTAGTCGATGCAAGGGAAAGCCCACCCCGTATTCAGTGTAAATCTTTAGAAGATTTGACCCAATTAACAGAAGAAATTAAGAATCAACTTGATGCAGCGTATGAGCAGGCCCTTACTCAATCTCAACAAGAGATGAGCAGGGGGAAAAGGCAAGGAAAAAGCTTTTCGTCACAAAAGCAAGAGAGCAACAAAATGAAAGAAGATGAGAATCCCGTAATTATACGGATTGATATTGACCAAATGCAATTGACGGGTGTCATACAACTAAAGAAAATTTTGAGACAGCATGCAGGGGCTAGGAAGGTGAATGTAGACTTCTTTTCAAAGGAAAAATTAATCAGCTCGATTGAGATTGATGCCGGCTTTGGTGTCAATGGCGAAGACAGCTTAGTTCAACTGCTGGAACAAGAGAGTTTTTGCCGGTCTGTTGAACGTTAATTTTGGGTTTATATGAAGTTATTTTTTTGCATTTGCTATGATTTTCGCGTTTGGCATTAAAGTCGATCTTATGCTAAACTCTGGTATTCTAGTATGCCGGGAGTGAGTCAAGAGTTGGAATTTTTAGAAGCCGGCGACAAAAAAAATAACTCTTGAATCACGAGCGGTATACATCGTCATCTCTCATTGTTCGGGTAAAAAAGAGACTTTTTGCTTAACTTGAGGGAAGTGACGCGATAGTAGTGGCGATCTTCAAAGGCTAATTTTTATCTATGAATAAGAAAACAATTCAAATTTTATCTTTTTTTGTTCTTTTATCTTCTGCGACATCTGTGATCGAGGCTCGAACTTACCTCGATGCGAAACGCGAATCACTTCAACGGATGGAAGAAAAAAGATTAAAACCTCAAGATTATTATGGCTTTGTGATGAAAGCTTATGAAGATCACGATTATAAAACAGTAATTGACAATAGCATATTGCTCCTTAAGGAATATCCAAAGTCTCTTTTCGTCCAAGAAACTCTGTATACTCAGGCGATTTCATTTTATAATTTGCAAGAGTACCATTTGGCCAACGAGGCTTTGTCCAGCTATCTCAATAATTACTCTAATTTAAAGCATTTTGAAGATGCCATTCACCATAAATTTGAAATTGCCCGCAAATTCCAATCAGGAGAAAAAAAACGCCTGTTTGGTGGGAGACATTCTCCTAAATTGCTTTCCGGTAAGGAAGATGCAATTAAGATTTACGATGAGGTCATTACAACGCTTCCTCGGAATGATCTAGCGGCTCAGTCCTTATTTCAAAAGGGGAAATTACTCGCTGAATTTGCTTCATTCAAGGAAGCAGTTGATAGTTACCAAATGCTGATTCGTCGCTTCCCTAAAAATCCTTTAGCTCCTGAAAGTTATGTTGCTATTGCCGAAACGTATTTATTGCAGTGCAAAGAAGAATTTCCCGACCCCAATTTTATTGAACTGGCTGAGATTAATTTGCGTAAGTTTGAACAAGACTTTCCCGGAGAGACAAGGATTTCTACAATCCGCGCTATGCTGCAAAAGATGAAAGAGCGCTTTGCGCAAGAGCTTTTTGACATGGGAAAATTCTTTGAAAAGAAAAAGAAAGAAAGAGCAGCTTTTCTCTATTACGTTAGTATTCTTCAAAAATATCCCACGACGGGATATGCAACAATAGCGCAAGAGCGGATCGATCATTTACGAAAGCATTCTAAGCATCCTGAAGAATTAACGATTTAATGCCATTGGATAAATCCATCATCTTATCGAATCCTCTTTTTCGCTCCGGTTCAACGATAAAGGGATTGATTTTCGTGTGTTTTTTTTCTCTCTTTTTTTCCGGCTGTGGTTATCAATTTGTTAAGTCTCAAGATATTACATCGATTACAGTCCCATTTATTCGGGGGGATGTTAAAGGGATTTTAACGGAAGCGCTTATTCATGAGGTCAATCAAAGTCCACTCTTAACATTTCAAAATCGGGATGCAAGAGCCTTATTAGCCGTTCAAATTCTCGATCAAGACCACAGGGAAATTGGTTATCAATATCAAACAAATGATCAAACGGATGCCTTAACAAATCATCTTTCGCCAACAGAAAGCCGTCAAATGATCCGTGTTCGTGTCACATTAATTGATCAATCTTCCGGAAAAAAGTTGATCGATCCTTTTGAAGTTGAGGAATCGATTCACTATAACTATGTTGATTCTCTTTCCTATCACGACTTAGCTTACAGCGATGCTATGGGTAGGCAGCAAACGGTTTTGAATACTTCACTGGGTCAACTTGATGCTGAGCAAGATGCCCAATCAATTTCTAAAATGCCCCTTTATCAAAAACTTGCCTCGAAAATTATCACTTCCATCAATGTTGCCTTAGGTGTTGTAAGCAAATAAGTTCTCAATTTCAAGAGTGATCTTTTTTTTGAAATGATATATACCGAAATGAGTTGAAAAATTGGGATTTTAGCTTTGATGGCGCTTCGAATTTTTATCAGGCTTTAGCCGGCTTAATTTTTTGATCCTATTGAAGATAGGTCAAAAAATTAAGGGTAAAAAGTCGAGGATGCCGGCGAAGATAAAAACCAATTCTTCAACTTATTTCGGTATATACCAAAATAAAAATCTTTGATCAAATAGGGTGGCCGTGGAAGAGAATAAAATAACAAAGAGATTTCATGCTAATACGGAAGATTTGCAGGGGATTATTGATTTTGTCCATGTATTTTTAAATGATTGTTTTTCGAAATATAAAAGCAAAAAACAAATTGAATTAGCCGTTGAAGAAATGGCAGTGAATATTATGAATTACGCCTATCACGAAAAGAGTGGGCCAATAGAAATTGAATTGTGGCAAGAAGATCCTAACCACCTTCAGATTGAAATTACAGATTGGGGTGATAAATTTGATCCTACCATGTTGATGCCAAGAGAGCCCACATCGGATAAGATTGAAGAAATTGAGGAGGGAGGATTAGGGATTTATTTAACGAATCGGATCATGGATGAAGTTAGATATGAGAGATTAGGTATGGAAAATCATCTCATTTTGCGTAAGAATATGGCCGGAAATTGAGTTGTTGTACCGGGAGTGATTAAAAAATATCCCCACTTACAAAATCGAGCTAGAGTTCTTCGCTGTTATTGCCGATAGAGTCAATGACTTGTTCAGTGTCAATAACTTCAGTTAAGTAATAGCGGAGAACTTTTAGAACGCACTTGGGAGTATTATAGATACCGGAAGTAGAAAATAACATTTCCAAATGGGGCTTTTCATTATTTCCGATGAGTGCAATTAATGTCAGAGTAATAGGGACCTCATCGACCATTTGGGGCACAATCCATACGACAAACTGATTGTTGAAAAGTGTGACTTTATCATCGGTTTCGATGACGTGAAAATAAAAAGGGAATTGACTTTGCAGTATTTTTTCATCATCATCGTTATGATGTAACAAACCGAGTTGCTTTAACAAGAATATATCAACGTCTATAATTCCATCCGGGGCCCATTTAGATAGATCTTTCATGAACTCTTCATAAGCTTGTTCGAGTTTAGTGGGATTAATCATCTAAGTTCCTTTGATCAAGTCTGCTAAATACCTAATTGATGATATTGCCAAAAACCCCTTTCTTATCTTAAAAGACTTTGATTATAACTATATTTTTGTTCTATCAATCTAAGAATAAGAGGTTAGTGACAATATAAAAGCTTTTTCTTCCGGAGCACTTGGTTTTAAAGATATTAGGGCATCTAATGATTTGAAAACCGAAATCTCTTTATTAGCCTAGGCTCTTTTAGGAAAAGCGGGTTAAATCCCCTTAATAATAACGCCTATTTTTTTTTCAAAGAGGTTTTGTTGATTTTTAAGTGGGAAATTTGTTCAAAAGCCTTGGATTCCTAGAGAAATTCTACTTTTGTTTTTTTTTTATTTTTTGAAAAATAATGAGCGGGGGCCAAGTTGCAAAGTCGAGTTTAAATAGGAGAGTGCCGATGGGGATTAGAATGTGGCTTTATTCGTTTTTGTTTTTTTCTTTTATTTTTTTGAATAGTTTATGTGGTCAAACACTTCCTTTAAATATTCAATCGCGCTATGCCGTCTTAATGAATGCGGATAATGGGTGTATTCTATACCAAAAAAGAGCCCATGAGTCAATGTACCCCGGTTCGACAATTAAAATTGCAACGGCCTTATTTGTATTGGAAAAATTACAAGATCAAAGCTTAGATAAAATGATTTGTGCCCCTTCCGAAGTTTTAAAAAAAGTAAGTCCCTCCTATAAATTTGCTCATTTGAATGAACTCCCTCCTTATATTTTACAAACAGATGGGACGCATTTCTTTATTCTTCCGAATGAGGAACTTTCCTATCGAATGCTTTTGCATGGATTACTTCTCTCCTCGGGAAATGATGCGGCAAATGTGATGGCTTATCATTTAGGGGGTGAGAGCATTTCTAAATTTATGGAGGAAATGAATATTTTTTTGAAAAAGATCGGTTGCCGACATACCCATTTATGCAATCCTCATGGTCTTCATCATCCCAGTCAAATCACTACGGCTTATGATATGGCCGTAGTCGCTCGAAAGGCAATGCAAAATCCGTTGATTCGAGAGATTGTGGCAAAGAAGGAGTATGAGCGCCCCAAAACGAATAAGCAGGGTGTGATGCGGGTTGCGCAGGGGAATAAGCTGATTGCTGATGGCCGTTTGCAGTATGCTAAGGCAATTGGTCTGAAAACAGGGTATACATCCGGAGGTCAATATTGTCTTCTCGCTTCAGCTACGGAGGGAGGGCGTCATTTAATTGCGAGTTTATATGCTTCCAAAGAACATAATTTTCGCTATCACGATGCCATAGAGATGTTTTCAAGGGCCTTTGAAGAAAAACCTCTGAAAAGGGTCTTGTTTAACGCTCATTCGGACCCTCTGTTTATAAAAAATTTTTATAAAACGAAACGCCTTGAGTTCTTGCCAAAAGAAGATATTGAAATTGAATATTATTTGTCGGAATCACCTGAAATTTCATTTCAACTAAAGCTCAATAAGAAATTAAAATTACCCATTCGACTTCATCAAGAGGTAGGGGTACTCCAAGTGATTATTGCAGATCAGATTGAGCGTGAAGTTCCGCTTTATGCTGTGAGGCGGATCAACAAAGTTGTTTATGAAAGGATTGATTTTTGGGTTATTAGTGTGATGGCTCTATTTCTGATGGGTGGGTGGATACGATGGCGTAAAGGCTTTGGATTTGTAGAGGAGTGAGTTCTTCGATTCTAATCTGAGTCGGTAAATTTAATTCAAGCCAGGCTCTATGGAGGAGTTTCTCTGAATAATGAGTTTTGAGAATATTAAAGAGCTGCTTTCTTTTCCCTTCAAAACAGTGGGTGAAAAAAAGGCATTGTGATTCGCTAATAGAGCGCCGGTTGGGAATAAGAGAGATGAAGGCAGAAGTGACGTTTGGTTTGGGACAAAAACAATAAGGTGAGATTGTGAAGAGTTTATGGATATCAAAATGATACTGTGCAAGTGCTGATAGAGATGAAGAGGGCTTTGAGATGAGTTTATCTGCAAATTCATTCTGAACCATTAAATAAACGGAGCTAAAAAGATGTTTGTAAAGCGCTATCTTTTTAACGGCTTTCGTCGAGATATTATAGGGGAGGTTGGAGATGAGTTTAAGGGGGGCTTTTTCAGTCAATAAGGTTAAATCAAAGGTTAAAAAATCCGCTTCGATCAGGTCCATATTCGCTTTATAATCGAGCTGTTGAATAAGGGTTGAATCTTTTTCAATAGCGGTGAAATGCTGAACCGCAGGTGCAATTTTGAAGGTTAGGGCACCCCGTCCCGGGCCAATTTCAAGGATATGGTCAGCTGCTTGCAAATCAACGGCCCTAATGATTTTATGAATGATATTGGAATCAATCAAAAAATTCTGTGAGAGTGCGCGTTTTGCAAAAGGGGCCGGTGCGTTCATAGAAGTATAAAAGGCTCATATGAATCCGGTAATTTGAAATGCTCTTCATCTTCAGCGTAATGAAATTTGGCTTTCAAGTTTTCAATGTAGGTAGAGCGCTCTTTGCTCGCCTGAAACTCCGTTAAACGATCGTGGAAGTGAGAAGCGAGTTTTTCAAAAGGTTCCGGGACATCTTTTTCATGTGATTTTAATTTAAAGATGCGTTGGACCATTCCTCCCGATCGCGTGCCTTGTTTTACCGGCTGGCTAACGGCACCGATATTGAGTTGCGATAGAATATCGAGGTGTTGTTGTGCAATTTTTTTTGATTCCCCATTGTTATCTAAGGAAACGGAAGCAATAATATCACACTGCTTTTCTTGAGCTGTTGAATTAATTTGTTTGACCACGTCATCTAAGGAAAGATGAGACTCATCTAGCAGCGTATGTGCAAGGTTAGCGAGCTCTTCCATCGCCGACTCATTTTTTCCTCGGAGCGTTAAAACATCATATATCCAATTTTCTTTGCCTTGGAATTGGCTGAGATGGGATTGATATGATTCTTTAATAAGGCCCGGAGTAATTTGTTGAACAGCTTTAGAGTAAGCTTTAAACCAAGTCATTTTGCGGATAATAACTTCGTTTTTAATACGCTCCTTAGCATCTTCTAAAGTCATATTAAGTGCGTCTAAGTGAGCGAGCATGTTCGTTCCATATCGTTCTTGCATTTCTTGTCGAATTTCCGCTTCCGTCACTTCAATTTTTTCATCTGCATCAGCTAGAATCAGTTCATTTTCAACAAGTTCCTTGAGTTGTGATTCCCAATTATTCTTGTAGAATTGAAAAAGGGCCATTTTATCTTCAAAAATCTGAGGATAGTTGGTTTCTAAAAAGATATTCATTTTAGTGACCACATCCATTAGAGAAAATGTTTTGCCATTGACCCTGGCAAGGGGCCTGTTATTAATAATAATTTGACTCTCCTCACTCATGCTGAGAAACGAGCGCGAATTGGGAGATGTAGCCGCAAGAGGCCAAGTGGTTAATAAGCAAAAAGCAAGAAGCGTCACTAAATTTTTCATGTGTTATCTCAAGAATCCATGTATAAATTGCGGTCAGTTTAACAAAATAGTTCTTTCTTAAGCAAGTAGGGGGTGCTGTGAATATTTATTTATAGCTGAAAGCAATCGCATAAAAGCCATCCATTTTATCGGATTTAGGTAGGACTTGAAATGGAGTTGCTATCGTTTTTAAGCCATATTTTTCCATAAAAAAAGCGGCTTGCTGTTCATTTTCTTCTTTTAAAATGCTGCAGGTCGCATAAATAATACGGCCCTTGGGTTTTAAAAACTTAAGGGCTTCTTCAAATATATCCTGTTGTTTGGTCATCAATTCTTGGAGCATTTGGGAAGAAAACTTCCATTTTTGCTCCGGATTTCTTCGCAGGGTTCCTGTCCCGGAACAAGGTGCATCCACAAAGACGCAATCCATATTGCCCTTCAATGAATTTAATCGCTTAGATTGGGGCGGGATGATTTGTGCATTTTGAATTCCGGCTCTTTTAAGGCGTTTTTTAGCTTGAGCCAGGGCTTCTTTTCGCACGTCATAGAGATAAAGCTGTCCCTTGCCTTTCATGTTGGGGGCCATTGCCAGGGTTTTTCCTCCTGCGCCGGCGCAATAATCCAAAACATGTTCACCCGGTTGGACTGCAGCCAATTCTGCTGCGAGTTGTGAGGCCTCATCTTGGACTTCAAAAAGACCTTGTTTGAATTCTTTGAGACTAAATAAAAGCGCGCGCTCCTTTAAGTGAATGCCTGCTTTAGAATAAAGACAGGGTGATAAGGGCATGGACTTAGAAAGCGCTTGAATTAGATCTTCTCGATTCGTTTTAAGTAGGTTAGCTCTCAAAGTGATGGGTGCTTGTTCATTTAAAACGCTGCAAATATCGCTTGCCTTTTGAGTCCCGTAGCCCTTTTCTAAAAGCTGGAAGAGTTCTTTTGGAAAGCTGGCTTTAATGTGTGCAGGGGTTGATTCTGAGGAGAGGGTTTCGCTTGATAGAGCCTCAAGGCGTTTTTCCCAAGTGATGGGGCGATCGTCAATGCGGTAGTCGATAAGAGAAAGATGGCGGTAGAGGTGGTAAATAGTTGAAAAAATTTCTTTACGGTCTTTGGAGCCTATTGCACGGTGGTTTTTGAAATATTGCATTAAAAAAAGATCAAGGGGCCCCTTTTCAAGGGCATATTCATTTAAGATGGCTAGTGCGTGATGCTTTCTAAATGGATTCATGCTTCCCCCTATAGGATAACACAGATGAACTTAAGCTTTAGGGAGTCGGTATATTCCCAATATCTAAATTCAGACGTGAATAGGGGAGTAATATAGCATAAATGATGCCCTCTGTCTATAGAGTAAATATTTAACTCGACTTTGCAACTTTTTGGGCCCGAAGGCCTCGAGATATTTGTTTTCGGGGGAGTTATTAAAACCGGGAAGGGGTTTTTTACCCCTTCCCGGTTTTAATAATCTCCCAGTTTGACCATAGGTCGAACGCCCGAGAGCAAATAGATGAGGCAGGCGGGCCTAAAAAGTTGCAAAGTCGAGTTTAAATTCATTTGTGTATAAACCCGTTATTTAGGTTATAAATGAAATAACGATATGGAAAAGGAGATAGGGAATGCATCGCTTTGATAAACTACTCGAATTAATGGGGAAAGCGTTGATTGCAGTTTTTTTTATTTGGAGAGGGGGGAATCAGATAATAAACTGGTCAATGACGGAAAAAAATTTCATAGGTGATGTCATTAATTGGCATGTCTTTGTATCGGATGTTCCCGGATTAGACCGCATTGCCGAATCGATATTGCCTTTCACGATGCAGCTAATTATTTTAGGTATAGTTTTGCAGCTCGTATGTGGTTTCATGTTATTAATTTCATGGAAAGATCGTCTGGCGGTTTCTATTTTATCAATCTATTTATTGATAAATAATTTTTTTACACATTATTTTTGGATGGCTGAGGGATACCGGAAAGAAATTTTGTTAGAGCAATTTATGCAAAGTTTATCAATAATAGGTGGAATATTATTGATTGTCGCACTGCAAAAAATAAAAAGAATTTTAAATCGTGAACATCTGGACTTTTTGCAAACAGCAGCTACAAACGAGGATTAGCGATTCAACGCACGATAGAGTCAAAAGGACTTTTATCAGTATTTCCTCTGCCTTGCTCATTGGTTTTTCCGACCCAATACAGTCTCCTTTTTTATCTTTTTGCTCTTCAATTTTTTTATACGGTTTATTTTTTTCACAAATAGAGAGCTTTAGTCGAAAAACGACATTTTGGGCTGCATTTGGTTGGTATGCTTTATCGCAAGCCATTTTATTTTCTTGGTTTGCTACGACAACCTTTCATGGCCCCTTTATTGTCGTTGCCTATTTCATTTTACTCGGTTTAATCAGTTCCCAATTTGGTCTTTTTGCCCTTGTTGTCAAAGGGCCTATGCGGTGGCCCAAGTTGCTTGCGCTGGCCGGGATGTGGACGCTTTTTGAGTGGGCTCGATTGTTTTTTATGGCCGGGTATGTATGGAATCCCGTTGGTCTTTCTATGACATGGAGTGTTTCGCTTCTTCAGCTTGCGTCTTACGCGGGGGTCTATGGGTTGTCATTCCTTGTCATGGCGATTAATTTGCTTTTTTTTAGGTTTTTAAAGAGCCTTTCATTAAAGCGATTTTATTTGTGGTCTATTGCGGCGTTTCTTCCTTTTTTAGTGGGAACACTCCATTGGGTTACCCATGAGATACAACAAAAAAAATCGCCGTCCATTCGTCTTGCAGCAGTTCAAACAGGGCTTGGCGTCGAAGAAAAAATGCCTTTTGGCCTGTATCCCGACTCTTTTATGCATCCTATTCTTCAATGGGATGCGCATTTTCAATTGCTAAGCAAGCGAATAAAGTCTCCTGTAGATATGATTGTTTTCCCGGAGTCGGTTAGTCTTTTTGACTTATTTTCATCCGTTTATTTGCTAGATGAGATCGGTCATTTGATGGTTAAAAATTTTGGTGAAAGGGTTTTAGACGCTCTTCCGTCAATGGAGGATCAGCGTTTTGCAAAGATGTTTGATTCAGATCAATATGTTTCAAACGCTTTCATTGGGCAGTGGCTGTCTAATTTTTTCTCGGCAGATATTATTATGGGATTTGATGACAGTGACGCGAAGCTGAATCAGCATTATAATGCCGCATTTCTTTTTTCGCCGAATCGAGAAAACATTCAGCGTTATATTAAGCGTGTGCTTGTTCCTATTGCCGAATATTTGCCATTCAAAGGTTTTGCTAAAATTGCCGGTCACTATGGAATAGGCGATTTTTTTACTCCCGGTGAGGGTGCAATTATTTTGGAAGGCAAGAAAAAAATAGGCGTATCCATTTGTTATGAAGAGTGTTTTGGCCATCTTATGAGAGAAAATAGGAGTAAGGGCGCTGAATTATTTGTGAATTTAACGAATGATGGTTGGTTTCCTCGCTCAAAATTGCCTCGGCAGCATTTTAATCACGCCCGTTTGCGATCGGTTGAAATGGGCATCCCACAAATTAGAGCTTCAAATACGGGGTTCAGCGGCGCAATCAACAGTTTTGGTCGAGTGGAAGCTCTTTTGGGGGATCGCGATGAATGTGGGAAGATGATCAAAGATATTGCAATGATTGAGCTACGCGATTATACCTATCCGACTTTATATGCCAAAGTGGGGGATTGGCTGATCGTAATTGTATCAATCGCATTTATCTTAATCCACATGATCTCCTTAAAAATAAGGCTTGCTCAAAAAAACAAGAGTTCGTTAAATTCCTAGAAAAAATCTCTAATTTTGGTTCCACTTCCCAATGAGGAGGAGGAAATAAACTAGAGATATAAATCCGATGATGCTTATTAAAAAATAATCGCGTTATTTGAGATAAGCGATACCAAGGTTGCTTGAATGAGGTTTTCTTTGTTGTCCTCATATACTTACACTCCATCTGAATTACTGGCGCACCTTCCATCGACTCGAAATCAATGTACGATTGCTAATTCGTTTGTTGTTGATGGAATCGGCTTATTTACAGGTGTTCCCGTTAGAATGACAGTATATCCTGCCGAAACGGGGCATGGTATTGTCTTTAAACGAATTGATCTGCCTTCTCAGCCCACAATTCCTGCGCTTGTCGAATATGTTGATGACACCCCGCGCTGCACGATACTGAGTTGTCAAGGAGCAAATATACAAACGGTAGAGCACATTTTAGCGGCATTGAGAGCCCATAATATTGATAATGCGTTAATTGAAGTTAATGGGCCTGAAATTCCGGCTGCTGATGGGAGTGCCCGTTATTTTGTCGATCAAATTAAGCGAGTTGGGATTGGATCCCAAGATGAGCTTGTTCAGATTATGCCCCTTACGAAGCCTATTTATTGGACTAAGGGGGGGATTCATTTAGTGGCGATTCCATGTGAGGAATATAGAATTAGTTATACTTTGAGTTATCCCGGGCATCCTCTTTTAGATGCTCAATTTTATTCACTTGCGATCACTCCTGAAGGCTTTGATGCACAGATCGCTTCATCCAGAACATTTTCACTTTTTGAGGAAGTGACTCCGTTGTTGGAAAAGGGGTTGATCAAAGGTGGGAGTTTGGATAACGGGGTGATTATTAAAGGAAGGGATGTGCTCAATCCGGAGGGATTGCGCTTTCCCAATGAAATGGTTCGTCACAAAATTCTCGATTTAGTGGGCGATTTATTTCTCGTTGGATTTCCCTTTACTGCCCACGTGTTTGCTGTGCGTTCAGGCCATGCATCGAATGCTGCATTTGCTCGGGAGTTACGACAATATTTTGACCAGATTGAGTGTGAATAATGGACGATGAGTTTTCAAAAGAGCGTATTGTTTTTGATCATCATGCAATTATGAGAATGCTTCCCCATCGCTATCCTTTTTTATTAGTGGATCGCATTGTGCATTTAGATTTGGAAAAAAATTACATTGTGGGGCAAAAAAACATCACAATGAATGAGCAATTTTTCAATGGACATTTCCCTTTTGCTCCGATTATGCCCGGGGTTTTAGTGACTGAGGCGCTTGCTCAAACAGGGGGTATTTTAATTCATGAGAAAGGATATCATGATAAAATTGCCGTTTTAATGAGTGTAAATAATGCAAAGTTTCGCAAAACGATATTGCCCGGAGATGTGTTGTTTATGCATGTGCAAGGGCTTCATTTTGCTTCAAGAGGCGGAAGGGTTAAAGCACAAGCGCGTGTGCAAGATCGAGTTGTTGCAGAAGTTGAAATTGGATTCGGGTTTGTTGAACGTTCTCAACTCAGTCAGGAAATGACAAAATAAATAAAAATCTTGCTTTGCCTGCAGGATAAAATAGAAAAATTTAAAACATAAAAGATGAATTTGCATGTCGAATATACACCCAACAGCGATTATTGAGGCCGGTGCTAAAATCGGAAATAATGTGACAATTGAACCTTATGTTATTGTTAAAGGGACGGTAACCCTAGAAGATAATGTTACGATCAAATCTCATGCGTATATTGATGGGTATACAACGATCGGAAGCGGTACTGTGATTTGGCCGAGTGCAAGTATTGGGACAAAAACACAAGATCTTAAATTTAAGGGTGAAAAAACATTTGTCAAAATCGGGAAAAATTGTGAGATTCGCGAGTTTGTGACAATTAATTCGTCTTGCAATGAAAATTCAGAAGTTGTCGTTGGAGATCACTGTTTAATTATGGCCTACTGTCATATAGCTCATAATTGCATCTTGGGGAATCACGTTATTATGGCAAATAATTCTATGCTTGCCGGGCATGTTGAGGTAGGGGATTATGCTAATATTGGTGGAATGACACCTGTTCATCAATTTGTTCGCATTGGCCGCTATGCGATGGTGGGTGGTTTTAGCCGCGTTACACATGATATTCCCCCTTTTACAATCGGAGCGGGCTCTCCTTATGAAGTGGGGGGATTAAATTTAGTGGGTCTTAAGCGTAGAGGTTTTGCGCTTGAAGATCGAATGGAATTGACAAAAGCCTTTAAAGTGACCTACCGATCAGGGCTTAAATTGTCTGAAGTGATTGAGCAGCTAAAGAATTTTAGTTCGGCCAATCGTTATTTACTAGATTGGATTGATTTTTGTGAAAATACGAAAAGAGGTTTGATTGGTTTTGCCGGGATTACCCAAAAAAACAAAGACGAAGTAGAAGAATTAAAAGAAGAGTTGGCAAATACTTAGTGCTCTGTCAATATTAGAGTTTAGGGTATCTTGGCTATCTTTTCGGCTCCTTGGCTAATGACTCCATTATGTCGCGTCGCCAAAAATTCAGAGCGAGGCGAAAATCTAAAACTAATCTACCCGTAAATTTAAATATGACAAAGCGCTAGCCCGGTCTGCATCAGATGAGAGTTGTTTTTTTTGGAACCCCTAATTTTTCAGCAGACATTCTTCTGCATTTATTAGAAAAAAATATTGATATTGTGGCTGTTGTCACAATGCCGGATCGTCCTAAAGGGCGTTCTAGTCAGCCGCAGCCATCTGCCGTTAAAATTCTGTATTTAGAAAAAAATCTACCTATCCCTCTTTTTCAGCCGGAAAAGGCGTCGACTTTGGAGACGATTTCAGCCTTAAAAAGTTTAAATCCCGATCTATTTATTGTTGTGGGTTATGGGGAGATTCTCAGTGAGGAGCTGCTTCGGGTGCCTCGCTTATACCCCATTAATATCCATACGTCTTTGTTGCCCAAATACCGTGGGGCAGCGCCGATCCAACGAGCTATTATGGCAGGAGAAGCGCAGATGGGGATTACAATTATGCAAATGAATCCTGAAATGGATGCCGGGGCGATTTTAAGTCAAAGTTCATGTCATATTTCTGAGGATTTAACATTTCCCGATATTGAGAGAATGCTTAATCAATTAGCTAAGACAGAAGTTGTTAAGGTTATTGAGGAGTGCAAGCGAGATGCGCTTAAACCAAGGTCTCAAGATCTTACGGAGGTCACTAAAGCCCCTAAAATTAAGCCTGAGGATTCGCGTTTGGATTTAAGACAGGCAGCGCCTGATTTGCATCATAGGATTCGAGCGTTAACCCCAAAACCCGCTACTTATTTAGATGCTGAAATTGATGGGGTCAAAACCCGCATAAAAATTTATTTATCCAAAATCCATGACCGATTTATTCAAGAAGTTCCCGGGAAAATTTTAGAATTTTCAAAAAAATCTTTAATCATAGCTTGTGGCCATGGCGCGCTCTCTATTTTAGCGCTCCAATTAGAGGGAAAAAAAAGAGTTGATGTGCCTCAGTTTTATGCCGGCTTTTCTCAAAAAAAATTAATCTTTTTAGTCTAAATGAGCTAAAAAAATTAATAATTTCTTTACATATAATGTTTCTCAAATTATAATTCCTCCTATTTAGCTTATAAAATAAGAGGTTTCCTATGTCTGTTTCTGACGCTGTTTCTCAAGGTAGTCATGCGCTGATTAATGATACAAAAAATACTTGGGCGCGAATAGTTCCTTATTATTTAAATTGGTGGGTTGGAGCCGGAGCTAAGCCTGTCTGTGATGCACTCAAGCATATTGCTACATTAAGTGACTTTCAAAAAGCCCTATCTGAGGCAAATTCGGTCCTTTCTGCGGCATCTGTTTTTATTATTCAGTCGTTTCAAGAAACAACTAAAGATAGTGCTCTTCATGGGAAATTGGAGTTTTCCAAATTATTCCATTCAGCAGTCGAGATTGCCAATGGTTTTGCAAAGACATATGTAGCTGTGGATGGGTTAATTCCCGCTGCGGGGTCGTTAACAGTTGATGGGTTGGGAACGATTAAGACGCTAAAAGCGGTTAGTGCGCATGCTGATCTATATTTATGTGTAACTGCCCTTTTTTCAAAACAGGGGGATCGTCGTGACCCATCTATCTGGAATGAAGGGGTGAGCAGCCTTGCTTATTGTTATAGTGTTTTGACAGTTCCCACTACTGCGTTGACTGAAGATAGCGATCCTATATTGGTAGATGAGAGCTCCAAGAAAATGCCGGTATCCGGGGGTACTCTTTATTCAAAAGGGGCAGTGCAGCATGTTGTGAATGTTGCGAAGTTAGTTTCTTTAGTAGCGGCGACAATTATGCCTCTGTTAACTGTTTGTTTGATATGGGTTTCAAATCAAAATTTGATAGCGCGTAGGGCTCCTGCTGTTCTGACCGTTGCTTATCCGATTTTCTTTACGGCTACTGCTGTCGCTACTGCTGCCAAGGCTATGGGCGCTCCAAAGAAATAATTGCGAATTTTAAGAAAGGGTTGACTCTTTTTCATTAAAGAGTTAACCTTTCCCTCATAATTTACTCATATGTGAATGATGAGAACTCTTTATAAAAAAGAGTGGTTGGTAATAGCGGTGATCCTAGTGATTATGCTCAGTGTCAGCCTAATTTCAATCCTGAATCGCAATAGGTTTAAGATACCTAGCGATCAAGTCGAAATTATAGAGAAAGCGCAGTTTCACAAAAATTTGCACTTGCAAATTGGTGAAAATTAAGCTACAATCTCTGGCACTTCATAAAGCTCTTTATGATTGTAGGAACCAAATCCTCTAAGATGGGGAATTGAATACTAGTTTAAGGAAAAAGTTTATGTCAGAATCTAAGCATTCGATCCGAATTTTGGGAAAAAAAATTGGAATGACACGTGTCTTTGACGGCGAAGGTAATCTTGTTGTCTGTACGGTGATTTCAGCAGAACCAAATGTCGTAACTCAAATTAAAGCTATTGAAAAAGATGGCTATTCAGCAATCCAGTTAGGGGCTGATAGATTAAGTTCTTCTAAAAAAAGACGCCTCGCAAAACCTCAATTAAAAAATTTCGAAAAGATAAATATCGATCCCCGTCGTCATTTATTTGAGTCAAGAGTTGAAAATTCTTCTCAGTATGAAGTTGGACAGGAGATGGGTGTTGATTTTTTTGCTGAAGGCGAATTTCTAGATGTAACGGGAATTTCTAAAGGTAAAGGTTTCCAAGGCGTTATTAAGCGTCATGGTCATAGAGGGGGGCCTGCAGCTCACGGTTCCGGTTTTCACCGACATGGTGGATCCACAGGGATGAGAACAACTCCGGGGCGTACGTTCCCAGGGATGAAGATGCCGGGCCATATGGGGTGTGATCAAAAAACAGTTCAAAACCTTAAAGTTGTAAAAATCGATCCTGAAAAACAAGTCATTCTTCTAAAGGGTGCTGTTCCCGGTTCTCGCGGTTCAAGCGTCTGGATGAAAAAAGCTGTTAAAGGTTCAAAGTAGGCGAGGAGATTGACAGGTGGCAACATTAAAAAAATATGACATTACAGGGAAAGAAGTTGGTCAGCTTGAGTTAGCGGACGACTTGTTAGACATTGCGATTAATTCGCAAATGTTAAAAGACTATCTCGTGGCAATTCGCAATAATAAAAGACAGTGGTCCGCTTGCACTAAGGGGCGATCTGAAGTCAATCATTCTAATGCGAAACCTCATCCTCAGAAGGGGACCGGACGTGCAAGGCAAGGAACGCTTGCTGCTCCTCAGTATAAAGGGGGAGGGGTTGTTTTTGGGCCAAAACCAAAATTTGACCAACACGTGCGTATTAATAAAAAGGAAAAGCGGGCAGCGATCCGTTTTCTCATCGCTGAAAAAATTAAAGCGGGCCGATTAAGAGTCTTGGAAGGTGCTCAGATTGAATCTCCAAAGACAAAAGTGGTGGCTGGTTTCATCAAGAATATCGGGATTCAAGATCGCAAGGTGCTTTTCTTAGGTGAAAGCTTTGCTGATGAGCAAGATGCCGAAAAGCTTTTTGAAGGAGTAGCTCGCCAAGATCTTTTTATTAAAAGCATGCGAAATATTCCAAAAACTCGATTTCTTCAAGCGCAAAGCATCAGCGGACTTGATGTTGCTGATGGATCTGAGCTTGTTGTGCTCGATGGAGCATTGCAAGACTTAATGTTAATGTTAGGAGCGTAAGGGCTGATGACTAAGAAAAATGCATACTCAGTGATTAAATCACGTTACATGACTGAAAAAGCAAATGTCCTTCAAAATTTGCACACAGCTAAGAGCAATAAGTCTCTTGCAAAATGCGATGAGCCAAAATATGTGTTTCTCGTCGATAAAAATGCAAATAAAACTCAGATAGCTCAGGCTCTTGAAGAGATTTATAAGGACAAGAAAATTAAAGTGAAAGCTGTTAACACGATCAATGTGAAGCCCAAAGCGCGTCGCGTTAGAGGCCGACTTGGAAAGACAGCAATGAAGAAAAAGGCGATTGTTACTCTCGCTGCCGGCGATATGATTGATGATCAAGTTTAGGCAAAAGGAATTGATAGTTTATGGTAAAGAAATTTAGACCAGTTACTCCGAGTTTGAGAAAGCTTGTTCTTCCAACTAACATGCAATTGACTCGTAAAGAGGGGAAGAGAGCAACTGTAGATCCGGAAAAATCACTTTTAAGTGTGAAGCGTAGAACAAATGGGCGCAACCATCATGGCCATATCACATGTCGTCATCGTGGAGGTGGTCATAAGAGGTTTTATCGTCAGGTTGACTTTAAGCGCGATAAAGATGGGATTCAAGCGAAGGTTGCGTCGGTTGAGTATGACCCGAACCGCTCTGCTTTTATTGCTCTTTTAAATTATGCTGATGGAGAAAAAAGATATATCATCGCTCCGGAAGGTTTAAAGGAAGGTGATGTTCTATTATCTGGAGCAAATGCGCCTTTTAAAACAGGTTGCGCAATGCAGTTAAAGGACATGCCAATTGGTTCGGTTGTTCACAATGTAGAGCTTTATCCCGGAAGGGGAGGAAAATTTGTGCGAAGCGCAGGTCTTTCAGCTCAGCTTGCTGCGCGAAGCAATGGCTATGCATCTCTCAAAATGCCATCAGGTGAAATGCGATTGGTAAAAGAGACCTGTAAAGCGACATTTGGGGTTGTTTCTAACGCTGAATGGAGTCTTCGGGTTGAGGGAAAAGCAGGTCGTATGCGTTGGAGAGGATTTCGACCAACAGTACGTGGAACTGCGATGAACCCTGTTGATCACCCACATGGTGGTGGTGAGGGAAAGCACAATGGTTATTTGCCGCAAACTCCATGGGCTAAACCGACAAAAGGATACAAAACTAGAAATCCGAAAAAGAGCAAAAAATTGATTTTAAAAGATCGAAGGAAGTGAGGCACTGAATGGGTAGATCATTAAAAAAAGGACCATTTGTAGACCACCATCTTCTCACTAAAGTAGAGAAGCAAAACGTCGAAGGGACAAAAAAAGTGATAAAGACTTGGTCTCGACGTTCTATGATTATTCCTGAAATGGTCGGGCATACATTTGATGTTCACAATGGACGTAAGTTTCTTTCGGTTTTTGTCTCGGAAAATATGGTAGGACACCGCCTTGGCGAATTTGCCCCTACTCGAGTATTTAAAGGGCATTCAGGGACAAAGAAGGCACACTAAGGAAGGTTGATTAAATGCAATACGGAAAAGCAATTACAAAATTTGTTCGCATCGCTCCAAGAAAAGCGAGATTAGCGGCAGGCCTCATTCGTGGTTTGAAGGTTGAAGAAGCTCAATTGCAACTATCTTTTTCAAATATAAGAGGAGGAAGGCTTCTTCTTAAGACGCTAAACAGTGCAATTGCAAATGCGGAAAATATACTCAATGTACAACGTCGCGATTTGAAAGTGAAGGAAGTGCGCATTGATGGGGGACCCATTATCAAAAGAGCGAAATCAAAAAGTCGTGGTGGACGAGTACCTGTTATGAAAAGAACGAGCCATTTTACGGTCGTCGTCGAACCAACAACACAAATATAAGGTAAGGGAATGGGACAGAAGACATCACCATTTGGTTTTAGGTTAGTCATAAGAAAGAATTGGAAATCTGTTTGGTTTGCAGACAAAAGAACCTTTGGGGATCAAATACAGGAAGATATGAAAATCAGAAAGTATTTGCTCGCTAAACCATGCTGCCAAGGAACTTCCTTTATCGGTGTAAAGAGAATGAGTGACAAAATTGAAGTCACGATTCATACGGCTAGACCCGGTTTAGTGATCGGTCGTAAAGGGGCTGAAATCGACATTTTAAAGAAAGATCTTAAAAACTTTACCGGAAAGGAAGTTTGGATCGAAGTTGAAGAAATCAAGCGCCCTGATCTTGATGCTAAACTAGTTGCCGAGTCAATTGCGAAGCAAACTGAAAGACGTGTTGCTTTCAGAAGAGCTTTAAAAAAGGCGATTCAAAGCTCAATGGATGCAGGAGCTTTAGGAATTAAGGTTGCTATTTCCGGCCGTATAGGCGGTGCTGAAATTGCTCGTACCGAGTGGTATAAAGAGGGTAGAATTCCTCTACATACAATGCGTGCTAATATTGACTATGCTACGGCGCGCGCAGAAACGACCTATGGTTCAATTGGAATCAAGGTTTGGATTAATAAAGGTGAAGAATTTAATAAGTCTTAGGAGTCGAATTAGATGTTACTGCCATCACGCACTAAATACAGAAAGCAACAGAAGGGTTCTTTACGCGGCCTAACGAAGGGCGGTGAATTTGTAGAATTCGGCGAGTTTGGAATGCAAGTCCTTGAGAGAGGGAAAATCACAAATAGACAAATAGAAGCTTGTAGGGTTGCTATTAGCCGTTATTTTAGCCGTAAAGGTAAAGTTTGGATTCGTATTTTTCCAGACAAACCTATTACAAAAAAACCGGCTGAAACTCGAATGGGTAAAGGTAAAGGAGCTGTTGATCATTGGGTCGCTCCAGTAAAACCCGGGAAGATTCTATTTGAAGTTGCAAACGTGACTAGAGAAGAAGCACAGCAAGCTTTAGTTAGAGCTGCTGCCAAGCTTCCCTTAAAGACGCGATTTGTTGACAGAGTCGAAAGAGTATAAAGGGGTATAGGCACGATGAAAATGGAAGAAATTGAATCACAAACAATTGAGGCCTTAGAAGCAATGGCGATCGATCTCCATAAAGAGATCTTTCAGCTAAGGAGCGAACTTAAAATGAGCCGCAATTTAGAAAAGCCTCATGAACTTACGCAAAAGAAGAGAGATAGAGCTCGAGTCCTCACAGTTCTAAATCGTAAGATCAAGGCAGGGAAATAAAACTATGGAAAAAAAACTAAGCAGAAAAACGAAATTGGGACAAGTCGTATCTAACAAAATGGATAAGACTGTTGTCGTAAGAGTTGATCGTACTTTTAGCCATCCTCAGTTTAGTAAAGTTGTGACCCGTTTTAAGAAATACTATGCTCACACGGATCAGGTATTAGAAGTTGGTCAAAAGGTAAAAATTGTGGAAACTAGACCCCTCTCCAAATTAAAGAGATGGCGTGTAGTTGAGGTTGTATAAGTTAAAGCGAAAAAGCGAGTATAAAGAATGATTCAAGAAGAGACTAACCTAGATGTAGCTGATAATACAGGCGCAAAAAGCGTTAGATGTATCAGAGTTTTAGGCGGAACAAGAAGACGCTATGCAAGAGTTGGAGACGTGATTGTCTGTTCAGTAAAAGAATCCGAACCAAAAGCGAATGTCAAAAAGGGAGAGGTCATCAAAGCGGTGATTGTTCGTACTCGAAATTCGATTCGCAGAAAGGATGGTTCTTATCTCAAGTTCCACGATAACAGTTGTGTAATTATCGATGATAAGCTCAATCCAAAGGGAACTCGCATCTTTGGCCCTGTGGCAAGAGAAGTGAGAAATAATGGTTTTGTAAAAATTTGTTCACTGGCTCCTGAAGTCATATAGATAGGGAAAAATATGAGTAAATGGATAAAAAAAGACGATAAAGTTCTTGTTACTTCCGGAAATGACAAAGGATTGACAGGAATCGTACTGGCGAGAAAAGAGAGTAAGGTCATTATTCAAGGGGTGAATGTGCGCAAAAAACACATGAAGTCTCGAAGTCAAGATAGACCTTCTGAAATTGTTGAAATTGAAAAACCGATTCACATCTCTAATGTAGCTCTTTGCGATGACAGCGGAAAAAGAATCAAATTGAAAGTGAAAAGAGATGGCGCAAAGAAAGAATTATTGATCGCCGGACATGAAGAAAAATTATTTAGAACACTTAAAAAATAGAAGAAGAAGATATGGGTAGATCGCGTCTTCAAGACAAGTATGATAACGAAGTAAAAGCAAAACTTCAAGGTACATTTAACTATAAAAATGCGCATTTAATTCCGCAGCTGAAAAAAATCGTTCTCAATATGGGAGTGAAAGAGGCTGTTAAGGATAAAAATGTCATGCAAGATCACGTTGAAGAGATGATGATGCTTTCGGGGCAAAAGCCTATTGTAACTAAAGCGAAAAAGGCTATTTCGAACTTTAAGCTGAGGGAAGAGCAACCTATCGGAATTAAAGTCACGATTCGCGGCAAGCGCATGTATGATTTTTTAGATCGTTTTTGCAACATTGTTAGCCCTAGAATCAGAGACTTTAGAGGATTTAAAAGAAAAGGCGATGGAATGGGCAACTACACTGTTGGTCTTGACGATCAACAGGTTTTTCCGGAGTTGAATTTGGATAAAGTTAAGAGAACGCAGGGAATGGATATTACGTTTGTTACATCTGCCCAAAAAGATGAAGAGTGTTTGGAGCTTTTAGCTCAGCTCGGAATGCCATTTGCCCATTAACACTTATTAAAAGAGGATTTGTAAATGTCACTAAGCGATCCTATAGCTGATCTACTAACAAGAATTAGAAATGCTGCACTAGCAAAACACCGCTATGTAGATATTTATTTGAGTAAGCTGAAAAGATCTGTTGTTGAGGTTTTAAAGGAAGCGGGCTTTGTTGAGAACTTTCTAATTGATGAAGAGAAAGGTCGTATGAGAATTTTTCTCAAATACACAAAGTCTAAAGAATGTCTCATTAGCGGGCTTAAAAGATATTCAAAGCCGGGCGTAAGAAAGTATGTTGGATATAAAGATATTCCAAATGTAATGGAAGGTCTTGGTCTTTCAATACTCTCGACGTCAAAAGGCGTAATGAGCGGAACGAAAGCCAAACATGAAAAAGTTGGTGGCGAATTATTGTGCTGCATTTGGTAATACTTAGGGGAAATCAATGTCAAGATTAGCGAAAAAACCACTACCCTTTCCAAAAGGGGCTGAATTAAGTTATAACAATCGAATCGCCACTGCAAAAGGTCCGAAAGGAGCGCTGACTTTAGATATTCCGGAAGGGATTGAGCTAGAGATCAAAGATGAAGCAGTGATGATTGAGGTGAATGAAAAGAAGTTTGATAAGTCATTCTTAGGGCTTTATCGTGCTTTGATCAATAATCTACTCATTGGAGTATCACAGGGCTTCCAAAAGAAGCTTACTCTAATTGGAGTGGGATTCAGAGCTGCTCTTAAGGGCGATGCTCTCGATTTACAGCTTGGATTTTCACATCCACTTTCTTTAAAAATTCCATCAGGATTAAAAGTGGCAGTGGATAAGAGTACTTCTATTTTAATTGAGGGATGTGACAAGCAGCTTGTTGGGCAATTTGCAGCAGATGTCCGTTCTAAGAGACCTCCTGAGCCATATAAAGGTAAGGGCGTTCGTTATGAAAACGAATATGTACGTAAAAAAGCCGGTAAATCTGCGAAAAGCAAATAGATAGGGAAAAAGTATGTATAATTACATCAAACAATCAAAAAAATTAAGAGAAAAACGCGCCTTAAGAGTTAGAAAAAAACTTAAAGGAGATGCGCAAAAGCCAAGACTTTCTGTTTATAGATCAAATAAGCATCTTTTTGCACAACTGATCGATGATGAAAACGGACTGACGATGGCGAGTTATGGAACGCTTTCAAAAGAAGAAAAGGGTTCTGATAATTGCAAAAAATCAAAGAGCGCCGCACAAGCAATTGGACGAAAAATTGCTGAATTAGCAAAGCAAAAAAATATTGAAAAAGTTGTCTTTGATCGTGGGCATAATAAGTATCACGGATTGCTTGCAGAGCTTGCTGATGCAGCTCGAGAAGCGGGACTAAAATTTTAAAACAGGGTTTTTTTAGATGGCTCAAGATAAAAAGAAGCAACGTCAAGCTGATGTCAATAAAACAGATTTGGAAGAAAAAGTCCTTCATATTAATCGTTGTTCGAAAACTGTTAAAGGGGGAAAACGTTTTAGCTTTTCTGCCTTGATTTTAGTTGGAAATGGCGAGGGGAAAATTGGTCTTGGTTTTGCTAAAGCGAATGAAGTGGCTGATGCGATTAAAAAAGCGAGTGAGTCAGCTAGAAAAAATCTCATTTCGTTTCAAATGGAAGGCACAACAATCCCTCATGAAGTGATTATGAGTTGGGATGGAGCGAAAGTCTTCTTAAAGCCAGCTAGCGAAGGAACGGGAGTTATTGCCGGATCAAAGGTCCGTTCTGTTCTCGAGTTAGGCGGGGTTAAGGACGTTGTGGCGAAGAGCATGGGATCAAGCAACCCAATTAACCTAGTAAGAGCGACAATTAAAGCCCTTTTAAGTCTTAAAAGTCGTAACGAAGTATTACAACAACGCGGAGTAGTCTAAGATGTCTGTCCTTTCGAATTTAAAAAATACGCACCGCCCACGCGCTTCCAGAAAAAGAGTGGGTCGTGGAATCGGGTCAAACTGGGGAAAAACATCAGGTCGTGGAAATAAAGGGGCTAAATCGAGAGCAGGATACAAAAGACGTCTCGGTAACGAGGGTGGTCAGCTCCCTCTTTATAGAAAGCTGCCTCATAGAGGTTTTTCAAATGCTCAGTTCAAAAAAGAAGTCATAGCTATAAACTTCTCTCGTATTTCACATGATTATGAAGATGGAGAAGTTGTGAACAGAGATTCACTTATTGCTAAAAGGATCATTCCAAGAAATACTACAGCGCAAATTAAAATCCTTGCGAACGGTAATTTGGATAAGAAAGTTGAAGTGCATGTCAATGCGTTGTCAAAAAAAGCAGAAGAAGAATTGCAAAAACTTTCTTTAAAATATAGTATAGTAGGCTAGCGATAATCACTAATACAACGAGAATGATCGATGTTGGATAAGATAAAGCACATTTTTTCTCTCCAAGACCTTAAATCAAAGATTCTTTTTACTCTGTTAATGCTTGGTCTTTGTAGGATTGGGGCTTATATTCCCGTTCCGGGAATAAACGGCGACGAAGCTCTTCGTGCTTTCAGATCAGCTGTTGGGGGCGGACAAAACCTCTTTCAATTAGTTGATATTTTTTCCGGGGGCGCTTTTGCGCAGATGACTGTCATTGCCCTTGGAGTCGTTCCATACATCACGGCATCGATTATTTTACAATTAATGATGGCTCTCGTTCCGTCTCTGCAAAGAGATATGAGAGAAAATCCGGAAATGGGTAAAAAGAAAGTTGGAAAATGGACGCGCATTTTGACAGTTTTTCTTGCCCTATTCCAATCGGGAGTCTATGCCCGCTATGCCGTTTCGATTAATGCATCCTCTCCGGGTATTATTTTAGAGCAGCTCCTTGACGTAACTCTTTTTAACACGCCTGTCCTTTTCTATATTGTGATGATGTTTACAATGGCAACAGGAACGGTCTTGTTAATGTGGATTGGTGAACAAATCACTGAGAGAGGCATTGGAAATGGGATCAGCTTGATTATTACAGTTGGGATTGTCTCTTCTCTGCCTCGAACATTAGGATCGATCATTCGCCAGCTCAATTTGGAGTCGCAAGAACCGGGACAGTTGAGTTTTACATCCCTTGTTGTGTTAATTGGTGTCTTTGCGATGATTATTGTGGGAACAATTTTGATTATCCAAGGGCAAAGACGCATTCCTCTGCAATATGCAAGACGTGTTGTTGGTCGACAAGAAGTCCAAGGCGGGAATGCTCATATTCCACTTAAGATTAATTATGCCGGCGTAATTCCGGTGATTTTTGCGTCATCATTATTGATGTTCCCGGCAACCGTTGCTCAATTTTTTAGTTCTTCGAATTGGATTGGCCAAATTGCTCATGCTTTGACTCCGGGAAGCTGGACCTATACTGTCATTTACATGCTCCTTATTCTATTTTTTACCTACTTTTGGACGGCGACTCAGTTTCATCCTGAGCAGATTGCATCTGATATGAAAAGGAATGGGGCCTTTATTCCGGGGATCCGACAAGGAAAACCAACGCAGGATTATTTAGAATCGACAATGAATCGCGTTACTTTTATTGGAGCGATTTTTTTAGCACTCATTGCCGTTTTACCCACTCTAGTGAGTAGGGTATTAAATGTAGATGCTTCAATCAGTCATTTTTTTGGTGGGACTTCATTGCTCATCTTAGTCGGGGTTGTCCTCGATACAATGAAGCAAGTTGAGTCACATCTCATTATGAAACGTTATGATGGTTTTATGACCAAGAAGAAGACAACAAGAGCAAGAATTTAATTGAATGGCTAATAAAAAATATTTTCACAGGTATTTTAATTAGTTCACTTGCACTAAACATTGATTTCTTTAAGGGAATATGTTAAATTTTTATAGCCTTAAAGTTAAAAGATAAGGAAAAACAACATGCCTCGAGTGATCGGGATCGATATTCCACCCAACAAGAAGTTAGCAGTAAGCTTAACATATATTTATGGTATTGGACGCAACCTTGTAAATGAAATTCTTCAGAAATTATCTCTTAATCCGGATATGAGGGCGAGTCAGCTGACACAGGAAGATATTTCTAGAATTAACTCTCTTCTTCAAAACGACTACGTTGTTGAAGGGGATTTAAGACGACAAGTCCAAAACAATATTAAGAGATTAGTCAGCATCAATTGCTATAGAGGAACTAGACATCGTTCTAATCTGCCTGTTCGCGGACAGCGAACCTCGACCAATGCGCGCACTAGAAAGGGAAAGAAAAAGACGATAGCAAATAAAAAGATAGCTAAGAAGTAATTTGAAGGAGAGACACTTTGGCTAAACAAGCAGAAAAAAAATCTATGGCTAAAAAGCCCGTAGCGAAATCCAGAAAAAAAGGTGCTCGCTCTTTCCCGGTTGGCATTGTTCATGTTAAAGCGACATTCAACAATACAATTGTTTCTATTACTGACTTATCAGGCAATGTTGTAGCATGGGCCTCTGCAGGAAAATCGAACTTTTCAGGTTCTAGAAAATCCTCTGCATTTGCTGCGACCGTAGCTGCACAAGATGCCGCTAAAATTGCAATGTCAATGGGAATGAAGGAAGTCGAAATTAACTTGAAAGGACCCGGAGCCGGACGAGAGTCTGCAGTGAGGGGGATCCAAGGTTCGGGACTCGCAATTACGGCGATCCGCGACAGAACGCCCATTCCTCATAATGGATGTCGTCCAAGAAAAAGAAGACGCGTATAATTAAGTTGCGAAAGGCCGATTTAGGTCAAGGCGCATTGAATATTGATGCAACTTACAGTGGGTCAATTTCAGGTAATGTGAATTTATAATCTCACGGGAGATAGATTATGGGAGTAAGGTACGGCAAATTTGAATTGCCTACTTCAATTAAAGTAGAAGAGAGTGATGACGGACAGTCATATGCTCGTTTTATCGCAGAACCACTTGAAAGAGGTTTTGGGCATACATTGGGGAATGCTCTCCGACGCATCATGCTAACTTCATTAGAAGCGCCTGCGATTATTTCTGTTAAAATCGAGGGGATAGCTCATGAGTTCATGGCTTCTGAAGGGATTGTTGAAGATATGACACATATCATTCTTAATCTTAAAAATGCCTTACTAAGAAAACTCCCCTCTGATCAAGAATCGCAATCTAGACGTGTGCGTCACTTAGTTAAAACAGTTGACGTCACAGAGGAAATGATTAAGGAAGGCAATGGACAGTATATCGTGACTCTTCAAGATCTTATTGAAGGCAACGTTTATGATATTGTCAATCCTAAACAGCGTATTTTTACGGTGACGAAGCCAACGAAGAGACGAGTTGATCTTAAGATTGCTATCGGAAGGGGATATGTTCCTTCGGAAAGACATCTTATTGAGGATAAAATTGTTGATGAAATCGCAATTGATTCTCCTTTCTCTCCGGTACGTTTAGTCAACTACTTTGTTGAAAATACACGTGTAGGAAGAGATACGGATTTTGATCGTCTTGTTCTCGAAGTTAAGACGGATGGTCGTGTAACTGCTCAGGAAGCGTTATCTTTTGCCACACAGATTGGAATTATGCACTTGAACGTATTTGAAGAGCTTAAGTTCCAACCCATCATTTTTGAGGCTGAAGAGGAAGAAGCGCCATCTGATCGAGATGTCATCATGAACAAGCTATGTCTTAGAATCAATGAGATTGAGCTTTCAGTCAGATCGACAAATTGTTTGTCACAAGCAAACATCGATACGATTGCTGAACTCGTCATTATGCCGGAATCTGATATGTTGAAATTCAGAAACTTCGGTAAAAAATCATTGAATGAGATAAAAGCAAAACTCGATGAAATGGGCCTTCACTTAGGTATGGATCTTTCAAAATACGGAGTCACAAAGGACAATGTTCATGATGTCATTCGTGAATACTTGAATGAAAAAATGGGGAAAGAATCATGAGACATGGAAAGAATACTTTTAAATTAGGTCGCGAAATTGGTCATAGAAGATGTCTTGTTGCGAATATGCTCAAGTCGTTGATTTCTAATGGTCAGATTGAAACAACTGTTGCTAAAGCAAAAATCTTAAAGAGACATGCTGATCAGATGATCACATTAGCAAAAAAGAATACCCTTGCTAGCAAGAGAAGAGTTCAATCGGAACTAATGCTCAGATATAACCCTCTTTCTTCGAAAGAAGCTAGAAGTGTTAAAAAGGGTAATAAGTCGCTTTTAAATGTCGACCGTCAAATCATTGATACGCTTTTTAATGATTTGGGAAAGAGATTTGAAAATAGACAAGGTGGATATACTCGCATTGTACGTTTGAATACACGTATAGGCGATGGTGCTGAAAAATGCATTATTCAGTATATCAATGACTAATCGCTCCTTTTATCTGTGAATGATTTAAACCCGAAATTTTAATTTCGGGTTTTTTTTTGCAAAGTCGCGGGCTTGAGTGAAGCGAAGGCGTTCGCTCAAAAGGCCCCTGTAATACCATTAGCGCGGAAGAGCCAATATCCTCAAGATATTGGTGATGAGTCCTATCGAAAAGATAGCCGGACAGGTGCAGATGAAGAGGGCTCAACTTTGTGAGAAATGCGGGTTAGATCTGCAAAATCTTTCTTTACAATCGCGATTTTCTTGATTATAGTGCAAGAGGATATCAATTCATTTGGGAGGCTAGACACTATTCTATGAAAATACGAGTAGGAATTAACGGTTTTGGAAGGATAGGACGTTCTATTTTTAGACTCTTGCATGGCCGAGATGATATAGAAATTGTTGCAGTGAATGACCTTGTCCCCCCTGAAAATCTCACTTATCTATTAAAATATGACTCAACGCATGGCATTTTTAAGGCAGATATTCGGCCTGATTCAAATCACTTTACTGTAGATGGAAGACAAGTCCAGATTTTTGCTTACAAAGATCCGGCCTCGATTCCATGGAAAGAGGAAAAAGTTGATGTAGTCGTCGAGTCAACCGGTTTTTTTACCCATAAGGAAGATGCTGCCAAGCATTTGGAAGCCGGTGCAAAAAAAGTGATTATTTCGGCTCCTGCTAAGGGAGATGTTCCTCATTATGTCATGGGAGTCAATCACAAAAAATACAATCCCGCTGAAGATCATATTGTCTCCAATGCATCGTGCACGACAAATTGCATTGCGCCTATGATTAAAGTGCTTGTCGATCATTTTGGGATTGAAGAGGGCTTGATGTCGACTATTCACGCTGTGACAGCAACGCAGCCTACTGTCGATTCTCCCTCAAAAAAAGATTTACGTGGCGGACGCTCTGCCATGTCAAATATTATTCCGGCAAGTACCGGTGCTGCTAAAGCAGTGGCGCTATGTATCCCCGAAATAAAGGGAAAACTCACCGGAATGGCTTTTCGAGTCCCCGTTGTCGATGTTTCTGTCGTAGACTTAACTGTTAGGCTGACTAAATCAACGACATATGATAAAATATGTGAAGCCATGCAAAATGCTTCAAATGGAGAGCTAAAAGGGATTATGGGCTACACGGATGAGCCTGTAGTATCCACTGATTTTATTGGCAGTCCTCTTTCTTGTATTTTTGATAGAGATGCGGGCATCGCTTTAAATGAAAACTTTTTTAAGCTTGTAGGATGGTATGACAATGAAATAGGCTATGCGAGCCGAGTCTGCGATTTGATCAAGCATATGGCAACTAAAAATTAATTATTAACCCGGAACTAACTGTGAATTTTACACGAGAACCAATCATTGAAACGATCATCACACCAAAAGATGGGTTCAAACTCGTGGTTCGAAACAGCAAAGGAAAAGACGTTGAAGAGTATTCAATTGATGCTCTGGAAATCGTCTCATTTGGTGGAGCTATTTTTTATCGCTCGACTGAAAAACCTAAGGCCTTTTTATTACCTGTCAGTGATTTTGAAGTCGTTGAAGCGCGTGAATCGAAAGTGATGTTAAAAAGCGCTACTATTGACAAGACAATCAAAATTGCAGGAGGAAAAGAGCCTATAAAAACACCCGAAGAGAAGGAAGAACAATTTACTTCTGCCTCTAGCGGGGATAAAAGAAAAAAACGTGGAAAAAAGAAAAAAGGATACGAGAAAAAAGAGGAAAAATTTGAGCCGTCTAAGGCCCTTCCTGAAGGGGGGATGGTTCCAACCACATCTCATATCAAAACTCTGATTCCACCCCCAACAACACTGATTTCTGAAACCATAAGCCGTTATAAGGCGATTGGTGAAGAGTCAAATGAAGTCATTCTTCCTGAAACCGTTGAAGCTGCGATGGAAGGCCATCGAGAGCATGAACCGAGTGATGTACTAGTTCCAACGGACAGCCTTGATCCTATTTGGATCGAAGAAATGCCGAATAATGATGAGCAGGATAATGAACTACTTCCTGAATCGTTATCGAATGAACCATTAAAAATCGCTTCTTCTCCCGAAGAAGATGAACCCATCGGTAAAACGCATGCAGAGGAGCGTCTTGAAGAAGATGAAAATCCACTGCATAGTTTATCTGAACGTGATGATCAAGAATAAGGTAAGGCCCGAATTTATTCGGGCCTTACTTTTATGATTCTCCAGGTTTCTTGCGCTGAAATATCACACTCATTTTGATAAATAGTACTAAAACGCTCGTCCCTAATAGAGCAATTCCCCATTCATGCCAACCAAGATAGCCCGATTGAAAGACAGTTTGCATCCATGGGATGTAAATAAAACAAAGTTGAGCAATCAGAACAAAAAAGACGCCAATATAGATCATGGGATTGGTAGAAAATGCAAACTGAAAGGCGCCGCGATGCAAAGTACGGCAGTGAAATAGATAGAGCATTTGAGAGAGGATAATCGTTGTCACTGCAAGTGTTTGTGCGTGGGCAAGTGCCATGACATGGGGCACATCTTGTCGAATATCAATGAGATATTTCCACAGAAAGACTCCTGTTGCTGCCAGCGCCATAACCAACGCAACTAGCCCCATCGAGATGAGAAAATTTCGATCAAAGAGTTTCGAATCTTTTTTTCTAGGGGGGCGGTGCATAATATTAGGTTCCGCTTCCTCAAAGGCAAGGGGAAGAGCAAGAGCTACTGCAACGATCAAATTCACCCATAAGATTTGAATAGGAGAAATGGGCTGAAGTAGGGTTGAATGGCTTGTTGGGAAAAAAATGATCCCGATCATAACCATCAGAGCTTGAGCCAAGCTTGTTGGGAAAACAAAGCTGAGTGACTTGACCAGATTATCGTAAATGCGCCGCCCTTCTTCTATAGCGGCTTCAATGCCTGCAAAGTCATCATTGACAAGAACCATATCGGAGGCTTCTTTGGCAACTGCCGTTCCCTTAATTCCCATTGCAATACCGATATCTGCTCGTTTTAATGCAGGTGCATCATTAACACCATCACCGGTCATTGCAACGACATTTCCGCCTTCTTGCAGAATTTCGACAAGTTTCAATTTGTGTTCCGGTGATATGCGTGCGAAAATATGGTTATTTTGAATACTTTGTTGCCATTCAGATAGGGAAAAATGCTGCATATCCGATTCTGCAATGACATTGCCTTCTTGGAGCAGATTGAGTTCTTGTCCGATTTTTTGAGCTGTTAGAGGGTGATCGCCTGTGATCATTTTAACGACAATTCCCGCATTTTGACAGGTTTCAATCGCTTGATATACACCCTGTCTTGGAGGATCGATCATTCCAATAAAACCTAAAAGTCGAAAGTCATGCCCAAATTGTTGCATGTCGATATGATCGCCTTGATGGCTTTGCTTTTCTGCAATAGCCAGGATGCGCATGCCCTGGCTTGTCATTGATGTTATGGTATGATTAATGGCCGCCTTTTCAGACGGAACTGAGCAGTAAGAGAGGATCTCTTCCGGAGCCCCTTTAATCATTAATAGGGTTTCTCCCTCCTTCGAGCGATGAAGAGCAGACATCATCCGATGTTTAGATTCAAAAGGGATGCTATCAATTCTATCCCATTGCTTTCGAAGTAGCCCTTCATCGAGATGGGCTTTTTTCCCTGCAACAATCAGGGCAATTTCCGTTGGATCTCCTACTTGGTGCGTTGCATCACTACATAATATGGCATCTCTGAATAAAACATGGATTTCATCTTGATGAGAAGGCGACTGAGATTCAATAGCCCCTTCACTGACATGAGCCAACCCTAATGGTGTCCAAATTTGTCTGACCGTCATTTCATTATAGGTGAGGGTTCCCGTTTTGTCCGTACAAATCACATTGGTACTGCCAAGCGCTTCAACAGCGGGTAATTGACGGATGATGACATTTTTTTTAGACATGCGCCGTATGCCAATTGATGAGGCAATGGTAATAATAGCCGGAAGCCCTTCGGGAATCGCCGCTACGGCAAGAGCGATTGCAGCAAGACCTGCATCAAAAAATACATGTCCTTTGAGATAAGCGATGATAAATAGAAGACAACTTGCAGCCAAAACACCCCAGGTGATGGCGTGGGCAATTTCTTTGAGTGTTTTTGAAAGAGGCGTTTCTAATGGTTTTGTTTTTTCAATTAATTCTGAAATTTTTCCAAATTCGGTTTTGATCCCGGTTGCGACGACGATGCCCACTCCTGTTCCTGATGCGATATGCGTACCGCTAAAGCCCATGCATTGTCTTTCCGATAATGGGGTGTTAGAGGAGCATGTTGACGGTTCTTTAGAGCAAGGAACGGATTCACCCGTGAGAGTTGATTCATCAGCGCTTAGATGGCGAGTATGAATAAAACGGAGATCGGCAGCTAGACTATCTCCTGCTTCTACAAGAACTATATCGCCGGGAACAAGCTGTGAAGAAGGGACTTTTTTTCTTTTCCCATCTCTCAATACCGTCGTTAGATGGGGGAGCATTGCACTTAGCTCCTCAATCGTGCGATGAGCCTGATATTCTTGAATAAATCCGATCAGTGTATTTAAAACCACAACACAAAAAACGACTAACGCGTCCATCCATTCTCGAATGATAAGTGCCAATGCTGTAGATGCAATTAAGACATAGACAATGGGGCTATGAATTTGTCGCGCTAAAATCCCCCAAAAAGTGATCCGGCTTTTAGTTGTTAATTGATTTGCACCATATTGTTTGAGGCGAGCTTTTGCCTCTGTTTCGCTCAGACCATTCTCAGAAGATGTTAACATTTCAAATAGCTTGTCGATTTCAAGAGTATGCCAGGTAGGCGTCTGCTGCCGGTTCATAGGATTTTTCCCTTATCTAACTCAAAACTCAGCGTATAGCATTTTCAAAAAATAAAGGCGTAAAGATTAATTTTGATCACTGACTTTACGCAAAAACAAGGGCTAGCCCGCATTTCTCACAAAGTTGGGAAGGAGGGCATAGCTAAAGTGCTATGTCCGAGGAGTACTGAAGTTCAAATGATGGTTTTCCTTGATTCAAAATGCCCATTTTCAGTAAATTAAGTGTCTCTCCTCACTCAATCTGTGCTCGGGTGGTGGAATGGTAGACACAAGGGACTTAAAATCCCTCGGTCGCAAGGCTGTGCGGGTTCGAGTCCCGCCCCGAGCAATATTCTATGATTACTTCAGTTCGATGCCCCACTCTCAAATAAAAAATCAGGATAAAATAGGATGATCACAAGTTACCTTTTGGGGTGTTTCTTATGGAGGTGAATAATGGCAACTCCGGCACCGTACTCTTTGAAGTTTACTAGTTCATATTTCTTTTTTTTTAAAATTTTGATGACTTTAGAGCAGGGTAATAAACCATTCGTGTCGTGAAACGTGATCATACTTTCTTCATTCATTAGGGGCAGATAATTATAAAAATCGCTCATAGCGCCTTCAAAAGAGTGATCAGCATCGATATGAAGATAATCAATTTTCCACTCCGGGTGGGCATGGGCAACATTTGATGTCAAATCCATTATGATCTCTATATCCGGAAAAGCCTTTTTAAAAAAATGATCGTTTGAGAGCCATTGGGGTCGGCCATAGGAACCGGTATTTGCATCGATAAGGATGGTCCTTGCTTTCACCAGTTTGAGATCTCTTTGAGCTTGGCGCATGATGCGAGGCACAAACCCTCCACCGGAGCCTAAACAAACACTCAGCTTAGCTTTTTTCACATAAGCTAAGGCATAATAGAGCATCCCACAACCCAAATAATCGCCCTCTGCTTCATGACTCTCTGCCCAATCTGCTTCATAAGTGAGATGAGATCGTATATATTCCGAATTAATCAAAGACAATGGTTGGGCGCTTGCTTGAAAAGCAGTGAATATAGTGAAAAGGATATAGGTGACAATCGTCTTTCTAAGGCAATGCATCATGATGTCAGTGGTATAATACTCGGGGGATTCTCTGTGATTTGATTCTTTTTTTCTAGAACATTTTTTAAATCCCGCTATAGTGTTTGATAAATGTATACCGAAATGAGTCGAAGATGCCGGCGAAGATAAAACCCAATTCTTCAATTTATTTCGGTATATTAGCTGCCGGGCGCTCGGGCAATTGAGAAAGGAAAAAAAATGGACCACAATAAAATATGACGGAAGATGAATTGAAAATCATATTTGATTCTTTGAGGGTTATCGATTTAACCCATCCCTTATCGGAAAAAATCCCCTCTTGGAATGGATCTTGTGGATTTTGTCTTGAGATTAAAAGAGATTATGATGAGGTATTTCGCGTTCAAAAAATCAAAATGCATGCAGGTGTTGGAACGCATATGGATGCTCCTTCACATCGTTTTCAAGAAGGAGCTTCAATTGCAGAGATTGCGCTTAAGGATTGTATTGTTCCTTTAAGAGTCGTTGATGTTTCACAAAAAGCTCACCAAGATTATCAAATTACAGTGGAAGATATCTTATATCATGAGCAAAAATATGGCCGTATTCCTGCAAGAGCTCTTTGCGTAGGGTATACGGGATGGGATCGGTATTGGGGAGATCCCGCTACTTATCGCAATGTCGATGGCAAAGGCGTGATGCATTTTCCTTCATTTTCAGAAGAAGCCGCTTCCTTATTGATCGATCGGGGGATTGCAGGACTTGCAATAGATACCCTATCGCCTGATGCGCCCCATTCAGATTTTCCGGTCCACCGCATTATTTTAGGTGCAGGCAAATACATCATAGAAAATATTGCCAATATTTCGAGCGTTCCTCCCATCGCGGCCTACGCCATTGCACTGCCTCTCTATGCTGAAGGAGCTGCGGAGGCTCCGATGCGCCTTATTGCTTTAATTCCATAGCATTGATCAGTGTCTGAGCGTGTTTTAAAGAGGGATCAATATGCGATAACACTTGTTCCTTCCCAATAAGATCAATCAGACCGAATTTTTTCAGGGACTGATATAAGGGGGCTCTAACTCCGGATAGGATTAAAATCGTTTTTTTTCGCTCACATTGGTAATAAAACTCCATTAATGCATGCAGGCCGCTTGCGTCCATAACGTCGATTTTACGTAGGCGAAGAATAAACACCTTAGGGGAAAATTCTAAGTTAGATAAAACGCTTTTGAGGCTATCTGCGAGACCAAAGAAAAAGGTGCCGGTGATTTCATATACTTCGATATGAGGGGGGATTTGTTTATTTTCAATAAAATCAGGATCAAGTTCTTCGTGTTCAATCATTTCTTCTTTAACTTTTGCGAGCGGTGCAATTTTAGAGAGATCTTTCATGCGCTTCATGAATAGAAAAGCTGCTGTGATCATTCCCACTTCAATTGCCACTACAAGATCGACAACAATCGTTAAAAAAAAGGTTGTGAGTAGGACGATAATATCTCCTGCCGGTGCTTTAAATAAGTGTCTGAAATGGCGAATTTCACTCATATTCCACGCAACCATTACCAGCACGGCAGAAAGAGCCGCTAAGGGGATTTGACTGACAGCCGGAGCTAAAAATAATAAAATAAGTAAAAGCGTCACCGAGTGGATAATTCCGCTAATGGGTGTTTTGGCCCCTGATTTAATATTTGTTGCCGTGCGGGCAATGGCGCCTGTTGCGGGAATGCCCCCAAATATAATGGAACTGATATTGGCAATTCCTTGTGCCAGAAGTTCTGAATTAGAGCGGTGATGGCGCCCCGTCATTCCATCTGCAACTACGGCTGAAAGAAGGGACTCAATCCCGGCTAAAAAAGCGATTGTAATGGCATCCGGGATATAGGAGCTCCAATTGTTTATTGCAAATGAGAAGTCGGGCAAAGAAGGCGTTGGAAGTGTTCGGGGGAGTTCACCAAAACGGCTGGCAATGGTTTCTACAGGGAGATGAAAGCCCCAAGAAATAGCCGTAGCAATGATGATAGAAGTAATGCCCCAAGGGATAATAGGAATGAATTGACGGATGATCAGAATTAATATCAAAGTGCCTAGGGCTAGAAAAAGGGTATGAGGCTGCCAAGTAGGCATAGCAGAAAAAAGGGCAATGCATTTTGGAATAAAGCTTCCGGGCAAATGTTCGATTTGCAGCCCAAAAAAATCTTTGATTTGGGAAAAAAAGATAATGATGGCGATCCCTGAGGTAAATCCGGTGATCAAAGGGTAGGGGATATATTTAATGAGACCTCCCATTTTAGAGAGACCGGCGACAATTAAAATGAGTCCCCCTATGAGGGTTGTGATGACAAGTCCCGCATAGCCGACTTTAGCGACGATTTCATAAATAATGACGACAAAAGCTCCTGTTGGCCCCCCAATTTGAAAATAACTTCCTCCGAGAAATGAGATGAGAAATCCTGCAATAATAGCAGTATATAAACCCTGAATAGGGGAAAGGCCGGAAGCAATGGCAAATGCCATTGATAGCGGTAGAGCAACAATTCCAACGGTTACTCCGGCAAGAAGATCATGTCTAAAAAAGTGTAATGAATAGCCCTGCCGTAGGCTAAGCCAGAATTTAGGAACAAATTCAGAAACATAGTTTGAAACGGAATGTTTTTTCATAAGACAACTCTACACCGAAATAAATTGAAGAATCGGTTTTTTTACCGGTAATTTCTTGATCTATCAATAAGCTATTTTTGTCAAAAAGCCGATTCTTCATTCCGTTTCGGTATAAGTTGCACAGTCGAGATAAGATGAGTCAATAATAATAAAGCACAAAGCTGTTCAAATGCAAAGTTATTTTTGATCACTCCCATGGCTAAAGCCGATGGGATGTCTTAAGCATCGAAAAATCTCTTCTATTGCAAAGTCGAGTTTAATATTGAAGTCTGTTAGTGCATTTGCGATAATGCCTCATAGTCATTTGTTTTATAGTTGTCAGTCTATGAAAGTCTCATTTACATCTGTCCCTTTTTATTACGAGGTTGCTTGCGAAACATCGTCTACCGTGTTGTCATGCCAATATTCACCCCTATTGAAAGTCACCACTTCCGCGCTGACCGCTATGGGGAGTCTTTTAGTCGTTTTTGAACTATTTGAGCTTTGGAAATGTCCCCAACCTAATTATCAAGCTGCGCTAAAAGTGATTCCCCTCTCGCTTGCGTTGCTTAGAAAAGCAACTATTGTCGAGATCGCATGTCATTCCCTGCTTGTCACAATCGACTTATACTCCCTTGCTGCCGAATCGTCTTCAAGTGAGCCTTCAGAGGCTGAAGCAAAGATATCAACGCCGCTAAGTGATGCCGCTCCTATTGCAAAACAAGAAGAAAATCTATTGCTGCGCATTCAAAAAATTGCGGCAGGTGCAATGATTGGGGCTGCTTCTGTTTTTATTTACCGACAAGTGATGATTACCCCATTAAGAGCGACGCTATATCAATTGATTAGTCGTGTAGCGAAACTTTTTTTCAATGCAGTCTGAGGCTTCTTCCCTATGCTGAGTCAAAAAAAGTTAATTAAAATATTAAATACTACTTGCCCTAATTTAAAGATTTGGTAAACTTGCGAAATATTTTTCAAATTTGCCAAGACTCAAGGAGGAAATTATGGCAGTACAACAAGCACGACCAGTAGCAACAGCAACAACACTGGCTTCATACTTACCTAAAGTAGATCTCAATGCCGCAAAAACAACATTCGCAGTAGTAACTTCTCTAGCGCTTTCATGGCTTTCTACTCAATATGTTAACAGTTCAGCTGCAATTAGAGAATTAGCTAACGATTACGTTAATGATACAGCTTGGAGCGTCATTAAAACAGTAGGTAACCTAGCTGAAATGACATTCATGACTGTTGTCGCTTTTAAAGTGGCTCATTATTTTAACGTGGCTAAAATGGGCGTTAACGTAAATATTCTGAGCAATTTAGTGGCTAAAAATGCAATGGCAGCAAAAGTTGCTCCTATTGCCTTAACAACACTTTGTGCAGTTGGTGCAGTATGGAGTGCAGCGAAAGCAGGTGCTTCAGCTCATGCATATTTCACAGCTGAATCAAAGCCGGCAGAAGCCGCACCGGAAGCAGAAAAACCAGCGTAAGTTGCTTTTCTCAATTTTAAGATTAGATCGCTTAGATCTAAAGACGCCTCTTTGACTCAAAGAGGCGTTTTTTATTTGATCGATTGTTTGTTGAGTAGCACGGCATTTGTTACAACACAAATCGAACTGAGAGCCATAGCCGTTGCAGCAATCATCGGGTTGAGATACCCACAGGCAGCCAGTGGAATTCCTAAGATATTATAGATGAAGGCAAAAAATAAATTTTGACGGATCTTATGAAAGGCGAGCTTAGAGAGTTTTAGAGCTGCATATAAGTTATGGATATCACTATGCATCAGTCCAATGCCGGCATTTTCCATAGCAATATCCGTTCCGCTACCAACTGCAAATCCCACATCGGCCTTTGCCAATGCAGGCGCATCATTGACTCCATCTCCCATCATCCCAACAATAAGGCCTTTTTGTTGCTTTTCTATCAGATACCGGATCTTATCTTCAGGTAAAACTTCTCCTTTGAAATCATCAAATCCCAATGTTTTAGCTACATTTTCAACAACGCTTTTACGATCACCGCTGAGCAAAAACATTTGAATGCCCATCTTATGAATGTGTTGCATCGCTTCTTTAGATCCCTGTTTGATACTATCTTGTAGAGAAAAGTAGCCAATCATTTGCTTTTGCCTTCCAATGCAGACGATGATTCGCTTTTCATGTGATATTTGCTCTGTAAAATTGCTCATATCGATAGCAAGTTCATTGAAGAAGTTGATCGATCCAAGATAATAGGGGTTGGAATCGATGATGCCGGATACACCTTTCCCCGGATGGGATTCAAAAGAATCAACGGGAATGTGTTCTTTCACCTTACTTGAAGTGTATTGATAGATCGCATCTGAGAGGGGGTGTTCTGACTGACTCGACAGTGCTTTTGCAATGCGGAAAAATTCCGGCTCAGAGTGATGCGTATCGATTACATTTAATTTTCCCTCTGTAACCGTTCCCGTTTTATCGATAATCAGCGCTTTAATTTTATGTGCAACTTGAAGTGCTGTCGCATCTTTGATTAAAATCCCCTCGCGCGCTCCTCTAGCCGTTGCTACCATGATGACGGTCGGTGTGGCAAGTCCCAGAGCGCAAGGACAAGCAATGACGAGTGTTGCTACGGCATTCGTTAGACCTTCAATGGGCTGATTAAAAATAGTCCACCAAATGATAAAGGTCAGAACACCGATAATGGCGACAATAGGGACAAAATAGGATGAAATCTTGTCAGCTAATTTTTCAATCGGGGCTTTGGATTCTTGGGCCTCTTTCACAAGTTGAATGATATGGCTGAGGACGGTGTTTGAAAGGGGTTTAGTCGCTTTAATCAGTAGAGTCCCATTCCCGTTGATTGTCCCTGAATAAACAGAGTCACCGCGGTGTTTATAGATTTGACCGCTTTCTCCGGTAAGCATAGATTCATTAATATGTGATGTTCCCTCTTCAACTTCCCCATCGATGGGGATTTTCTCACCGGGTCTCACTTGGATAAGGTCTCCAATTTCAATTTTTTCAACAGGGACATCGACAAAATTCTCTTTTTTGCGGATGCGCGCTGATTTGACTTGGAGTTTAAAAAGAGCGGTCATTCCTTGCATAGCCGCTCCTTTCGCTCGATCTTCAAGGATACGGCCAAGTAAAATTAAGGTAATAAGCACGGCACTTGTTTCAAAATAAACATCCGGGGATTGACTTGTGAATAGGAGATAGATGCTATACAAATAAGCGGCGCTGGTTCCCATTGCAACTAAGGTGTCCATATTGATGGACCAGGTTTTTAAACCTTTAAATGCCCCTCTGTAAAAGGGAAGTCCGCCAAAAAATTGAACAATGGAGGCAAGCCCTAGCTGCGCCCAACGGTTAAGTTCAATATCAATCTTAAAGAGATAGAATATCATGGGAATGAGTAGGGGAAGAGAGCAGATGAGCGAGGTGATAAACTGAACGCGGAGGAGTTTTTCTTGATGAGGCTCATCGACATGGCCTTGCGCCATGGAATCTTCGAGTTTTTTGTCGATAATGCGGGCATGATAGCCTATCGATGCAATCGCTTTTATAACATCCTGAGGATGAATGAGGGTAGGATCAACAGCTACTTTTGCAATGCGGGTAGCAAAATTAATTTGAGCCTTTTGAACTCCTTTCATTTCCAGTAGTTTACGCTGAATTTTGTTGACACAAGACGAGCAATTGATGTCACCGATATACAATGAAATCACAATATGATCTTCTCTTTGATTATCAATGGCTTGTGTCATTTATCCCTTCAAAAATATCATTTACCCTTAATCCATATATACTGGCCTATTCGGTTTAATACTATCCCATTTTCTTAGCTTTGTAAAAAAACAACGCTTGAATTATGAGTGGTATATATCCTTCTCTTGAGGAATATCTTCTTCTCGTGTAAACTAGCGCTTTGATTGACTAAATAAAACATTACGAGTTAATTTTAACCTTTAGGAATAACTATAAATGACTTACGTTAAGGTTCGTACAGGAGATTCAATTGACAAGGCCCTCAGAGCCCTCAAGAAAAAATTAGATAAAGAGGGTGTGATGAAAGCCGCTAAAGCGCATCGTTTTTATGATAAACCTTCTGTAAAGAGTCGCGCTAAATCAAAAGCAGCGCTTAAATACAAATTAAAAAAAGTAAGATAATCAACTAATATTTATGGCTGATTATTACGAAACACTCGGCATTGCACGCAATGCAACTGCCGATGAAATTAAACGAGCTTATCGCAAACAAGCTGTCAAATTCCATCCGGATAAAAATCCCGGAGATGCGGAAGCTGAAAAGCAATTCAAAAAAATCTCTGAGGCTTATGAGATACTGAGCGATGAAAGCAAACGTCGCATGTATGATCAATATGGCGAGAATGCTTTCCGTCATGGAAGCCCTGGAGGATTTGGTGGCGGCTCCGGTGGATTCTCTTCAATGGAAGAGGCTTTGCGTACATTCATGGGCGCATTCGGAGGCCAAGCAAGCGGTGGCTCTAGCGATTCAATCTTTGATTCTTTTTTCGGATTTGAATCGGGCGGCAGAGGGCAAGGTCGCCAATACGCCCAACAAGGCGCATCTAAAAAGACCACAGTCACTATTTCGTTTGCCGAAGCTGCGCGTGGCGTTGAAAAAGAACTTCTCATTACTAATCATATCAATTGTGAAACGTGCCAAGGCTCCGGTGCTAAGTCCGCTAGCGATGTCAAGACTTGTAATGCATGTCAAGGATCAGGCTATGTGCACCATAGCCGAGGGTTTTTTAGCATGTCAAGCACATGTCCGGAATGCCATGGCGCCGGGAAAATCATCTCAAAACCATGCCCTGATTGCCATGGTGCCGGGAAAATTAAGAAAAAGCAAAAAGTCAAAATCCCCATTCCTGCCGGAGTCGATAATGGCATGCGCCTGAAAATGTCGGGTTATGGAGATGCAGGTGAAAGTGGAGGGCCTCCGGGGGACCTTTATGTTTACGTGCAGGTTTTAGAAGATGATTTCTTTGTCAGGGAAGGTGATGATGTGATCATTGAATTGCCTCTTAACTTTTCTGATGCAGCCATTGGATGTAAAAAGGAAATTCCTACCCCACTTGACGGCACTTATCGCATTAATATCCCTGAAGGGACCCAGTCAGGTAAAATTTTCCGTGTCCGCGCTCAAGGGCTTCCTAACGTTCATGGGCAGGGGAAAGGAGATCTTCTCGTCAGGGTTCATATCGAAACGCCTATCAATCTCAATGAGAAACAAAAAAAGCTTTTGCAGGAATTCGCTGACTTAGAAGAGCCAAAGAACTCCCCTCAACGCAAATCGTTTTTCGACAAGATTAAATCTCTGTGGAGTTAATAACTCTAGTACTATTTTTAATATGAGGCGAATTCCAGTTTTGACTGTAGATCAGATGCGAAACGCGCTTTTGCCTTAGGAGAATCTGAATAGGTTAGGATAGGATAATCCGGGAAAAGCCACTGAGCTGAGGCGAGCAAAATTTCACCCGAAATCACTTGTTCTAAAAAGGATCTGCATTTTTCATTGCTAGCGGCATTGATATCTTCTTTCTTCCACTCCATCAGGTATTCTAAGTCGATGCCTTTAGAAAGTGCAGTCTGAATTAAGGCTTGCCGATAGCAGTTATTCAGTCGGATGCGTACAATTTGCGTTGACGTATCAGATGGATAGCACTGCAAATCAAATAGTAAACGCAGGTTCCCCTCATCAATCAGTGGAAGGGATTTTCGAATGAGCGTTTCTTCCGTGGGATTGATTATAAATTCACTTAGAGCAAGCTCATAAGCGCAGATTAAATGGCCTTGGGAAAGTCCTCTTTTTAGAAGGTCAGTCTTTTCCTCTTCCGGAATCTCCGACCAAAGAATCATTAAAAAGAAGTCATAATCTGCAGATAATAAAGCGCTTTCAGCCCTAGTTGTCGCAGGTGTGCATGAAGCGGCACAAGTTAACGAGGATAGTTCCCCTTCATTTCTGCAGCTTTGATGCGTGTACATCATTTCAACTATAGGCGAATGAATGTTCTCAAGAGGGGAGGTAAGATGAGTATGGGGTCTCTGAGTCGTCACGGCATGCATAATAAATTCTCCACAAAAAAGAAGACATTCAAACAGGCTGCCTACTTTTTGAAAAGGAGTTTTTTGGATAGGTTAAGCAATCTCTCCCCTGCCCACAGAGGGGGATAAATCATTTTGGCATCTTGCAGAATCCATTTTTAACTAACATAGCCATTATTAGTTGTTAAATCCCTTACGGTCAATGATTTGATGTTTTTTGAATTATGCAATCAAGCAAAACCACTCTATATATATCCTTGATTTTTAATGATTTGCGTTTGTTAATTTGGTTGTCTTATAATTAAGTGCTGGTTTTTATTAGATTCTGATATAATTTTATTAAAAAACTAACTATTTTATTTGAAAAACCGAGTTGAAGGTGGCTTATGGCAAGTGTATTGGATATAACATCAGGTTCAGGAAGGCTTAATCATTCTGAAGCAGCTGCGCCCCCTGCGGCCCCCTTAAAGCTCAGTTGCTTAAGAAGAGAATGGCTTCAGGTTTCAAGTTTTCTGCCTATTCAAGATGCCTTGAACCTATTATCCGCTGGTTTAATTTGTCGTTATTTAGACGAAGATGAACGGCGATTGAACTTCATAAATGCCGTTAAACTTGGCTATGGGGCTTATCTTGAATCTTATCCAATAAATGGAGCGTATCATCTTGAGTCTTATCCAATAAAAAGGATTAGCAATATAGCAGATGTAGCGTTGAATGACCGAAAAAGGATTAGCGGCATAGTAGATATGGCATTGAATGACCGAGAAAGGATTAGTAACATAGCAGATATGGCATTGGATTACCGAGAGAGGTTATTTGCCTTTATTAAAGAGTATAGAGAGTTGTCCGAGGATTCTTGTCCGTATACTAAAGAGAATGAAGATGAAATATTGAGAATATTAAAGGATCCAATCACTAGCGCATCTATAAATACGCCGGCTATAAATCAGCTGGTGGTCTTAGCAAGTAAATATGGATTGTTAAATATTGTTCGAAAGGTCATTGATATTCCCGAACTGAGCCATCCATTGCGATGCGGGGCTATAGCGGCAGCAATAAGACAAGATGCCATCGATTTTATGAGAACAATTATCAGCAAAGGTAAAATTAAAAGAAATGATCTCGCCTCAATTCTTATTGAGGCTATCCCTGCTCATGGGGGTGTTGTTGAGGACGTTTGTGCTCGGATACCTTGGGCGGAAGGTAATTTAAGCCGTATTGCAATTGGAGCGATAGAAAAGAAGGCAGCCAAGTTCGCATGGAAAATGTTTGATTCGGGCCTGATGGAGGCATTTCCAAAAGATCGACTCATATTTCTAGCCGATGTTTTACTTAAACAACCAATCAATCGCGTCATGGAATTTATGCAACATCCGGTATTGCCATTATTGAAAAGCCAGGCTCCGGACCACTATTATCATTTTATCTCAGGTGTTATATTACGCGTCTTAGAAGCCATTGAAAAGGAAACAAGCGGTGCGAGAAAAGGCATGCTCATCGATTTTGCACGCGATATGATGCAAATGAATGAAATAGGCGTAGGGGGTCAATTAAAAATCTTTGTGGAGATAATCCATCTTGCAAGTCTAGAAACAAAAGCTGATTTAAGGGCAGGAATATTGGGTTGTGCTAAAGCCATTGTTAATAGCGAAGTGATGGATGAGGAGGCGGGGCGAAAAACTGCTCTTATTGCTGCAATAGGCGGCATTAAAAAGGTAGAAAATGCTGATATCCAAAATGACATTCTCAATTTGGCAAAGAGCATATTAAGAAGTAGAGCAAACAGTGGGGGCGTCTTATCAGTGCCGCTCAGAGCTGTGCTTGAAGTAGCACAAGAGGCAAAAACAGCTGAAACACAAGTAAGGGCATTAGATTTTGCTTGGGAGCTTTTGTCTAGTCTTTCTCCGGATAATCCGGATCAGTTAACGCATTCTTTACGACTTGCGATTCGTGTTGCCGAATCTGCACAAAATATTGAAATACAAACAGATGCAATAGTTTTAGCCAGAGCACTTTTTGAGAGGGCAGAAACGGATGAAATAAGCCGAAATAATGCTTTAAGCGCTATGTTATCTGCAGTGGCAAAGGCGAAAAACTCTAAAATACAGGCTCATATGATGGATTTTGCTAGGGATATCTATGAATTGGGGGTTTTCAGGGTTGGAGCCATGTGTGGATCGGATGGTGGAAGTGTTTTTATACTTGCTATAAGAGCTGCAGTCAGTGCACATCACGTTGAAATAAAAAAAGATGCAGAAGCGTTGGCGTGGGGCATTTTAAAGAGAGAGGACGTAATCATTGGAGAATCCTCAATAGTGGAAGCTATAGGTATTGCAGATGAAAAAGATAAGGCATTAGCAATGGAAATTTTTAGAGAAAGCAGGGCTAGGTTTAATGACGTTGCAGAATCTGTTTTTAGCTAACATACTCATTATTAGTTTTTAATATTCTGTGCCTCTCTTTTCTTGTTAACATCCTTATAGTCAACGACCTGATGGTTTATTAAAAACATACTTCTCCTATTTTTTAAATAAAAAAATATGATATAATTAAAATTATAATTAGTAACTAACGGTTAATTATGGCAAGCGTTTCGGATACGATAGCATCAATGTTGGGTTGGTCTTCACCCCCTCCAGATTCGGGAATAACTAAATTTTTAAGATCTAGAGAACGGTATCAGATTCTAGAGCAGCTACCTATCCAAGCCGCGTTAAAGCTATTATGTAGCGGTCCAATTTGCCTTTATTTAGAGAGAAGTGACGCACGGCGATTGGATTTTATAAAAGCCGTTAAACTTGGCTATGGGGCTTATCTTGAGTTTTATCCAATAAATAGTGCCCAACTCGTTCAAAGAATTAGCAACATAGCAGACATGGCATTGAATTACCGAGAGCGGTTGTTTGCCTTTATTAAAGAGTATAAAGGATTACCCGAGGGTTCTTGCCCGTATACTAAAGAGAATGAAGATGAAATATTGAGAATATTAAAAAAACCAACTAGGGAACCTAGAGATATACATCGACTACTATCCTTAGCAAATAAATATGGATTATTAAACATTATTCGGGAATTGATCCATTTTCCGAGTGTAGACGATGAGTTGCGATGCGGGGCTATAGAAGCTGCAGTGAAGCAGGGTGTGTTCGATTTCGCAACAGAAATATTTGATGTTTTAGAGGAAAGTCTAAGCTCTAAACCCCCACGGGATCAATTGAGATTTTTACCGAGAGCCCTAAAAGAAATGTCAATCGATTTCATAAAGAAATTTATGGAAACTCCAAAATTAATAGAATTAAGGGCAAGAGATGAGGATAATCTTTTTATTGCAGGGCTTGTACCGGGCGTCTTAGAGGTTTGTAAAAGGGAAGAAGCTCCTGAAACAAAATGTAGCTTACTGGGTTTTGCTCGCGAAATGGTGCTCGCGAATAGAATAAGTGCACACTCTAAACTTTGCGTACTTGATCGGATCATTCCTATTGCAATACAAGAAACAATGCTGCCTTCCATTGCATTAACATTTGGTTTTGCAAGAGAAATAGCCGGTAGTATCGTGCATGAGAATCCACGATATCGAGAACAGATTGTGGCTAACCTAATACCTGCTATGGGAACTGTGGAAAATGTAGACATCCAAGATGAAATACTCAAGTTTGCAAGAGAAATTTTTCATGGTGGGGTGATTGGGCTGTTGCGATTTGACATTATTAATAAGGCAGCTTCTGTTGCCAAAGATATAGAAAGCGCCGCTATCCGCAATGCCGTATTTGGTTTTGCTAGAGAAATTTTAGCAGGAGGCGAAAACGCTCAATGTAATATATTAAGCTCTCTAGGTGTGGCTTTTAGTACAGCAAGGAGTGCAAAGACAGCTGAAATACAATCAGATGCAATAGTTTTCGCGCGTGAAATTTTTTCAGGTGTGACTGAAGAGAGCCACAGTGAATTAACTTGGATTTTACAAGGTGCTATTCGTCTCATACCTAAAGCTAAAAGTGTTGGATTACAGGAAGAGGCAATAAGTTTTGCGACAGCAATTTTTAAGAGAGCAGACATCAGCGAAATACACAGGAAAGCTATTTTAGAAAGCCTGTTATTTGCGGTAAGCGAAGCAAAAACTCCTGTCATACAAGAGTATATTATGGGTTTTGCACAGCATGTGTATGGACTCGGTGTCTTTAAGGGTGCAGCTGTGAGTGAAGGAGAAGCCGTTGAATCAGATAGTGATTCGGATGAGGATGACGACGATGGTGGATTGGGTAATGACGAATTGGATGCCGGAACGGTTTTAGAATATGCGGTTACTGCCGCAGTGAGTGCTCAAACAGATTTAGTAAAAGAATCTGCAATAAGGGTTGCAAGAGAAGTTATGGTTAGGGGCGATCTAACCTTTAACCATAGCTCGATCTTTAAGGCTATAGAAGTTGCAAAGGCAAAGGATAGGCCATTAGCGCGAGAAGTCTTTAAGCAAATGGAAGAAAGGCTAGATCCTTGGCGAAAACAACATTATGCTCAATTACTGGACCAAGAGTCGGACGGAAGAATGAAAGCGCCGCGTTCATCTTCTTGGTGTTCTTTTGGGAAAAGAGCACACTTTGGATAAATCATCCCGGATTCTTCAAATAGAGAACTTCCACTTCATTGTATTGCACCCTGGGAACTTGAGATAGGTATGCTGCGATAAAAGGGAAATGAATCGGGACTTGATCTGTATCACAGGCATTGTCCGGACAATAATCGAGTAGTTCGGGGGGGTGAAACAAAGTTTGCTCCCCTTCTTTTTTTCCTTTCATCACATAATATTGAGAAGATCGAGCATCTCTTACAAGAGTAAATGTCGGAAGAGAGGGGGTAAATAAGATCATGGAATTAAAAGGGATAAGGGGTTTTTTGAGTCCAAAGGCAAGGGTCTTTGCCACCATCACACCGATACGGGTTCCGGTAAAAGATCCGGGACCCACTCCAATTGCAATCTCTTGAATCTCTTCTTTTTTGCAATGCGATTCCGTTAGCAATTTTTCAATTTCCACAATCAATTGGTGAGATTTTGAGGTTGTCTTCGAATAGGCGATCAGGTTTTGACCTCGAAAGAGGGCAAGGTGTTGTGTCTGAGAAGAGGTATCAATCAGTAGCATGAACATGGCAATGATTATAAACCAAAAGGATAGTTTCTTTCTCGTCAAAAAATGGCGATTAGGGTAATAGAATTTTTTTGGGCGCTAAATCGTATTGTCATGAGGAAGCTCTTTGGCTTGCAATCTCATGGCGGGATGAGCTAAGCTCGACTTTGCAACTTGTTGGGCCCGCCTGCCTCGATCTTTTGCTCTCGGACGCTCGACCTATGGTCGAACTAGGAGATTATTAAAACCGGGAAGGGGTAAAAACCCCCTTCCCGGTTTTAATAACTCCTCCGAAAACAAATATCTCGAGGCCTTCGGGCCCACAATAAGTTACAAAGTCGAGCTAAAGTAAAAAAAAGATTTTTTGAGGCTCTTTGATTCTTCATTTTCAAAATGGGGGTATTGAGCTTTTTTTTTAGAGCTGATAGATTAGCTTCTAATCTTTTTGAGGGATTAATTTGGAAGACAGCGAAGACGATAAAGACAAAAAAAAGAAAAAGAAACAGCGCCGGAAAGAAGAGCAGGAGCCTATTCCCGATTCAGAGAGCGAAGCGCCTGAGTTTATTGAAGAGGGCGAGGCTTTAATTGGAAAACCGGAAAAACCGCTAAAACCGGATGAGCTTCCCGATAAACTCTTTATCTTGCCGATGACTAGACGTCCCTTCTTCCCCGGAATGGCAGCGCCGCTTGTGATTGAACCCGGACCTTTTTATGAAGTTCTCAAGACGGTATCGCGGACAAAGCACAAGTTACTTGGATTGTTTCTCACCCATAATGAAGACGTCGATATCTATAAAGTAAAGGGAAAAGAGCTCTTCCAAGTTGGAGTAGCCGCTCGTATTTTACGCATTATCCCTATGGAGCAGGGGGGCGCGCAGGTCGTCCTCAATATGGAAAAAAGGGTGATCATTAAGAAAACGATCTCTTCGGGTAAAGCTCTTTCTGCCTCCGTCAAATACCATCTTGAGCCTCCTGCCGATAAAAATTCTAAAATGCTTAAAGCGTATTCGATTAGCATTGTCACGACGATCAAAGAGCTTTTAAAGCTCAATCCCCTTTTTAAAGAAGAGCTTCAGATTTTTCTTGGTCACTCAGATTTTACCGAACCGGGTAAACTCGCTGATTTTGCCGTTGCTTTGACAACAGCATCAAGAGAAGAGCTGCAAGATGTCCTTGAGACATTTGATATTCCGGAGAGGATCGATAAAGCACTTGCTCTATTGAAGAAAGAGCTTGATCTTTCCAAATTGCAGAGCAGTATCAATCAAAAGATCGAAGCAACGGTCTCTAAAACACAGCGCGAGTTCTTCTTAAGAGAGCAACTGAAAACCATCAAAAAAGAACTCGGGATTGAAAAGGACGATAAGACATGCGATGTTGAAAAATTTCAAAATCGCATCGAAAAATTACACGTGCCCCCCGAAGCGATGGAGGTGATTAGCGAGGAAGTTGAGAAGTTGGGTGTCCTCGATATTCAATCAGCCGAATATGCCGTATGCCGCAATTACCTAGATTGGTTGACTATTATCCCTTGGGGTATGAAAAGTGAAGAGACCCATCACCTCGAACAAGCCAAAGAAGTGCTCGAAAAGGATCACTATGGCCTCAAAGACATCAAGGAGCGCATTCTCGAGTTTATCAGCGTAGGCCAGCTTTGCGGTGGTGTCAAAGGGAGTATTATTTGCTTTGTTGGACCGCCGGGTGTGGGGAAAACGAGTATTGGAAAGAGTATAGCAAAATCGCTCAATCGCAAATTTTATCGTTTCTCTGTTGGGGGAATGCGTGATGAAGCGGAGATCAAAGGTCATCGCCGCACTTATGTAGGAGCAATGCCCGGAAAATTGATCCAAGCCCTTAAAGCATGTGGCACCATGAACCCCGTCATTATGCTCGATGAGGTCGATAAAATGGGAGCAAGCTATCAAGGTGATCCCGCATCTGCCCTTCTTGAAGTTCTTGATCCCGAACAAAATAAGGACTTTTTAGATCACTTCCTCGACGTTCGTACCGATTTGTCGGATGTCCTTTTTATCGTCACGGCGAATGTGCTCGATACCATTCCTTCTCCTCTGAGAGATCGGATGGAAATCATGCGTCTTTCGGGCTATATCATGGATGAAAAGGTGCAAATTGCAAAAAAATATCTCATCCCTCGCAACCGCAAAGAAATGGGACTGAAAAAAGACGAAGTCGATTTCACCATTGGCGGCATTCGCAAAATTGCCAATGATTATGCGCGCGAATCCGGTGTGCGCGGTCTTGAGAATAATATCAAAAAGATTTTGCGTAAGGTTGCGAAAGATCTCGTTGAATCTAAGGAAAAGGGGAAAAAGAAAGTCCCTCCCGTTAAAGTGACCGACGATAAAGTCGAAGAGTATCTCGGACAACCCGTCTTTATGTCGGAAAAATATTACGAGCGTGCTCCGGTCGGTGTTTGTATGGGACTTGCTTGGACATCACTTGGAGGAATGACACTCTATATCGAGTCGGTCAAAACGCCTTCAGATAAAGTATCTATGAAGCTCACAGGGCAAGCCGGCGATGTGATGAAGGAGTCTTCTGAAATTGCTTGGACCTACCTCAATAGCGAGTTTAAACGCTATGCGCCTAAGGGCAATTTTTTTGATAATTATAAAGTGCATATCCATATTCCTGAAGGAGCAACGCCTAAAGACGGCCCTTCTGCAGGGGTGACAATGGTGACCTCGCTGTTATCGCTCTTACTTGATCAACCCATACTCAAAGATTTGAGCATGACAGGTGAAATTACCCTAAAAGGTAAGGTACTACCCATTGGAGGAGTGAAGGAGAAGCTCATCGCTGCACGCCGCTCAGGTGTGAAGACGATCATTTTCCCAAAAACGAATAAGCCTGATTACGATAAGCTCCCCGCGTATCTCAAAAAGGGGCTCACAGTTCATTTTGTCGATCACTATGATGAAATTTTTGCCATTGCATTTCCTCGCAATGCAGAAAAAATCAAAGCTACCGTGTCCCCAAGGAAAAGAAAGACAAAATAAATAATATTTTATATATTCCATCCACAATTTTAATAAATTTGTGAATGGTTTTATCATGGTATCATCTAGAAATTCTATCCGTCTAAATGAGATTAGATCTCAATTGCTATTAGAAGAGGGAGAAGATATTGAATTTAAATCAGCCAAAGGTGGATTGCCTAAAAGTTTGTGGGAAACTTATAGTGCAATGGCCAATTCATTTGGCGGAATGATTTTATTAGGGGTTGAAAATGATGGGCAAATCAGTGGCGTATCAAAGATTGATCAAATAAAAAAAGATTTTTGGAATACAATTAATAATCGCGGTAAGGTTAGCGTTAATTTATTAAGTCAAGAGCATTTAAGGGTTATTGAAACAGCTAAGGGATTAATATTATCTATCCATATTCCTCGTGCTAAATATTTTCAAAAACCAATTTTTATAGGACAAAATCCCTTTTTAGGAACATATCGACGGAATTTTGATGGGGATTATCATTGTACGCAACAAGAGATCATTCACATGTTAGCAGATCGTTCTGAATACTCAGCAGATCAACGTATAATTCCATATGCAACAATAAATGATTTGGATTTAGCCAGTATAAGGCAATACAGACAGAGATTTGCTTCTCATAAACCGACACATCCATGGTTGGAAGAGGATGATAAAAAATTTTTATCTAAATTAGGTGCCTATAGATATTCACGAGAAACGGAGCAAGAAGGAGTTACTATTGCAGGTCTTTTAATGTATGGTCAGGAGCAAATTTTAAAGGAAGCGATCCCTCAATATCAAGTTGATTTTCGAGAAAAATTATCAAATGATCCACATGTTCGTTGGACTGATCGCTTGACGCTTGATGGAACCTGGTCGGGAAATTTATACCAATTTTATATTAGGGTCATACAAAAATTAAATGCTGACTTGAAAATACCATTTCAACTTGATGCTGAGTTATTTCGCAGGGGAGAAAGTGGTGTTCATATTGCAATTAGAGAGGCCTTAGTAAATGCTCTTATTCATGCTGATTATTCCGGTCAGGGTGGTATCATCATTGAAAAATATCCGGATCGTTTTGAGTTGTCTAATCCCGGAGCCCTATTGATATCTATTGATCAACTTTGGCGTGGTAATGTAAGCGAATGTAGAAATAAGGCTTTACAAACCATGTTTATGATGATTGGTGCAGCTGAAAAAGCTGGATCAGGAGTAGACAAAATATGCAAAGGGTGGGAATCTCAGCATTGGCGTAAACCTATTATGAGAGAGCAAGTGCAGCCCGATCGAATACTGTGGATTCTTCCAATGATTAGCTTAATCCCTGATACTTCTCTTATTCGACTTAAAAATATTTATCGGTCTGAATTCGAGCAATTTCAACCATTAGAAATTCAAGCCTTAGTGACAGCAGATGTAGAAGGATATGTTGATAACATGAGAATGTGTGAAATCACCGGGAAACATACTGCGGATATGACGCGACTTCTTCAAGATCTCGTGAGTAGGGGGCTTTTACGGCAAAATGGTAAAGGTCGGTGGACTCGATATTCTATTCCTTCCCAATTCCACTCCGTACATTTGGACTCTGACTCCGTACATTTGGACCCTGACTCCGTACATTTGGACCCTGACTCCGTACATTTGGACCCTGACTCCGTACATTTGGAGGAGGAAGAAATGTATATAATCGCTCAGACTGCAAGGGAAATGAAAAAGTTGTTTTCGGAAGACATGGAACAGATGATTTTAAAACTATGTAAAGGGCGCTGGATTAATCGAAAACAGTTAGGAAATATTCTTCAGAGGAACCCGGATGCCTTGCGCTCCAGATTTCTTACATCCATGGTTAGAAAGGATTTACTTAGACTGCGCTATCCTGATAAACCGAACCGGGTTGATCAAGCCTATACGATAGCATCTGAAGGAATTGCAAAATTAAAAGAGGTTATACCGAAATAAATTGAAGAATTGAAGAATTGGTTTTTGTTATAACATCTTTCGACATATACTGGTTCCGGTTCAATGACCTCTATTTTAAGTTATAGTTATGACGCTTGATTTTTTTACTGACCAAAAGGTGATCCATCCCGACAAGATTATAGAGCATGTCCGGGGATTAAAGGCCAATGGCCATCGGATTGTCACGTTGAACGGCTCCTTTGATTTGCTCCATGCGGGGCATTTATTTATTCTCTATGAGGCTAAGCGTCAAGGAGATCTGCTGTGCGTTGCCCTCAATAGCGATGCCTCGATTCAAGCATATAAATCACCCGATCGTCCAATCATTTCTCTCAAAGAGAGAATGCAAATGATGGCTGCTCTTGAGGTGGTTGATCTCGTGACTTGGTTTGATGAACTAGATCCGCGTGAGATCCTCAAGAAAATTCGCCCCGATGTCCATGTTAATGGAGCTGAATATACTGAAAATTGTATCGAAGCAGAATGTGTCAGAGAAATAGGGGCAAGACTCCATTTAGCGCCGCGCATCCCGGCCCTCTCTACTTCCGATATCATCAAAAAAATCGTCTCTTGTGAGCGGGAGGCTAGGCTGTAATCTCCCCGGATCCAAGCGGGGAGTTCATGTGGTTAACCACGCGTAGCCCATATTTCTTAACCGTCAAAAAATCGCCTCTATTTATGGGGGTGAGTTTGTAATCCTTGCAAAGTTTATCGCAAATTGGGATGCTGGGCAATATCAAGATTCAGTAGGTTTTTGGCCTTTTTATGCGATTAGTTGCCACTTTTGAAGAAAGAGATCAAGCTCGACGCTATTATTACCACCTATCGAGCGAGGGGGTTCATGCCCTTTTTGAGCTCGATGGGGAAAAATATCAGGTTTGGGTTTACAAAGAAGAAGATATCGATAAAGCCAAAACCATTCTTGAAGAATTCAATAAAGCTCCTCATGATTCCAAATTTGATATCGCAGATGATGCTCAAATCGCTCAGCCCACTGAACCTGTGGAAATTTCTGAGGATCCTGTTTTTCTTGCGCGCATGCAAGAGATGCGGCAAAAACTGAGCGCCAAGCCCCTCTATTCTCATATTGTAGCTTCTTTTACGAAGGGAATCATATTCTTGTGCGTCATCCTATTTGCCCTCTCAGGATGGCAGCGCTATCAGCTCGCTAAGGATCTCCCCGATCAAAAGGAGCCGGTCGCTCTTTTCACCCCCATTGAAAACTATCTCCTCTTCAATCGGCCCGTCCCCATCAACGTAGAGCTCGAGATGGAACCGAAAGAACAAGAGGCTCTCATTGAAGAGGCTAAGCAACAACATATCTGGGTTGGCTTCTACTATATTCTATTAAATTGGCCCGCTTCGAAGGGGGCTTTTTCCGCACCGCTATTTACTGATATTCTTCATGGGCAGGTTTGGCGCCTTTTCACTCCGATTATACTCCACGGTGGGTTTTTACATATTTTGTTTAATATGATGTGGGTGTGGCTTCTCGGTAAACAGATTGAAGAGAGGCTTGGCAAATGGCGCTATGTATTGATGATCCTCATCATTGCCCTCGTTTCTAATGTCGCTCAGTATCTGATGGTTGGACCTGCCTTCCTCGGTTTTTCCGGGGTGATCTGTGGTTTTGCCGGGTTTATTTGGATACGGCAAAAGGTCGCTCCATGGGAAGGCTACCCCTTGCAGAAAGGGGCGGCTCTTTTTTTAGCTATTTTTGTGCTTGGAATTGCAGCCCTCCAACTGGTATCATTTCTGCTAAAAATAATGAACGTTGCCGACTTTCCGATTCAAATTGCCAACACCGCCCATTTTATGGGGGCAATCGTTGGGATTCTTTTAGCGAAAACAAATCTATTTGCTCGCAAAAAGCATGAGAGTGGCGCCTCCCATTAATCCTTTCAAAGTAGATATTCAATGAGCGTTAGAGATCTCATCATATTGGGAACATCCTCACAGCAGCCTACGCGCAAGCGCAACCATGGGGCGTATCTTTTGCGCTGGAATAATGAAGGGCTTTTATTTGATCCGGGTGAAGGAACGCAGCGGCAATTTATCTTTGCCGATGTGGCACCGCCCTGCGTTACCCGCATTTTTATTAGTCATTTCCATGGAGATCATTGCTTGGGGCTCGGTTCCATGCTAATGCGCCTCAACCTCGATAAAGTAAAACATCCCATTCACTGTTATTATCCGGCCAGTGGAAAAAAGTATTTCGATCGCCTCCGCTATAGCACAAGCTACCATGAGACAATTAAGGTTATTGAGCATCCTATTGAACATGAGGGTGTTGTGCATCAAGATCAATCTTTTGTCATTGAAGCCCGGTTTCTCAAGCATGGCATTCACAACATCGCCTACCGAGTGACTGAGCCCGATGAACTTAAATTTGATAAGGAAAAGCTCAAAGCTCGAGGCATTCGCGGGATAGCGATGAGAGAGCTTCTCGAACATAAAAAAATAACGATTGGAGATCAAACGGTTTTGATTGAAGAGGTGAGCCGGATTCGTAAAGGGGATAGCTTTGCCATTGTGCTTGATACTAAGCCATGTCAAGCGGCAATCGAGATTGCTAAGGGAGCTAAGTTATTGCTTTGTGAGGCGACGTATCTCAATGAACATAAGCATCTTGCCGAAGAGTACCTTCATCTCACAGCCGCTCAAGCGGCTGAAATTGCCCAAAGCGCAGGAGTCCAACAGCTTGTTTTAACACATTACTCAGCCCGCTATTCTGATTCGAAGAGGCATGAAGAAGAAGCACAAAAGATTTTTCCTCACACGATCGCTGCTGAAGATATTATGAACATTCCATTTCCTAAAACAACATAATTAAAATAATACTTACTATAGTTTTTTAATTATCAACGGTTTATAATTATTACATAATAATATAATAAGGACCGTTAAATATGGCTCATTTAACTTTTGGGGTTAATGACTCCCTCTCTAGGGTTGATTTGACTAAATCATTGCAACCTCAACAGTCACAATTCCTTAAAAAAACCGTACTTATTTCAGCGATCGCATTAGCAGCCATTGCTCTTACGGCGATTCCTTTAGTCACATGTGCCGTTTGCATGTCGGCCTCCTCGGTGATTGCGATAGGATCATTTTATCTAACAAAACCTGCGCTTCTAGGTATTATTGGGGGCATCATGGCCTTAGCTACTTTGGTCTTCTCATGGAAAAATGCCTCAAGCGATTCCAATATTTCTAAAGACCTATCAAATACGAGTGGATTCAGCTTTGGTGAATATCCCCAATTGCAAGCTCCCTATGAGACATACATAGCCGGGACGGTCGAGCCTATGCTTAGTGGGTATGGGAGAAAATTAGGCCCTTGTACAGCGTTTAATATCGAACGAATGGATAATAAAATAACTGTGGAAGGCACTTATGATGAGGTAGATATAGGGTGTAACTTCCCGACTGGCGTAAGTTGCTCAGTCTATATGACATATGATAGATCTCACAATGAATTTACATTTGGAAAATAGTTAAAAAATAATTATAGATATGTTACAATTAATATAATAAAAATTAACAAAAGTTATAAAAACTATGTCAGTGTCAAGTTTGCCTTCTCCTACAAGCTCCTCTTCACCGGTTAGCGAGCAAAAGCCTTTTTATGAAAGCCGTAATATACGTCTTGCCGCAGTCATTTCGACTGTTGCAACAGCGATTATTTTTGGGGCTGTTGCCCTCTTAATTGCAAATCCCGTGACACTTCCCGTCATAGGCGCTTTAGTTCTGACAGTTGCAGCTTATAAAGTGGCTGCTATCGTGTCGGGAGTAGCCGCTGCAGTTATCTTAGGCGCTTTCTATTTAAAGCACCAAAGCTCTAACCAAGCCCTAGAGGCGGCCGCAGTTTTTGATGCGATTGCGGGGGATGCATGTGATGTGGAGGCCGCTCTAGATGCTAGATCGATAGCCGATTCCGGGGAAAGAAGCCCTGTTTCAACATTAAGTGCTTCCGACGGTGGAGATAATGAGACAGTGAGTGTTGGTGGGTTTTCTGAAGGAATTAGTAGAGATGGAGATGACTTAGATGGTAGTGCTTCAATAGCTGGGAGTGATCATGCTTCTCCAGATGAGTTGGAGTTTTATCATCAAGACCGTCTTTCGCAAAGGGTTGATGGAAATATAGTTGATAACGAATTTTTAGGTGAATTAGGTCGTGGAAATTTTCATAAAGACGATGACTCGGGAGAGGTTTTTGAACTGAGAGCATTTAATATTAATGGCAAAAAAATTGATGATCCGGAATTTACTAGGAAAAAAAATCCGGAAGAAACAGAAGCGGAATCAGGTTCAATGATAGAAGACGGTAAAATCGCATATCGATGTTTAAGAGAAAAGTACAAAGAGGCTATTAAGGCTGTTGTTTCAGATCCGGAGCTACAAAATGAAATATTGGAGTATGCTCTAGAGTGTGCCCATGTGGCATCGATTGCGGAGGGGATTATTTTTATAAGCGGTAAATTGGGCGAAAAAGACCTGTATATGCACCAGGTTATAGGTGAACATTCCCAAAGGTTTAATTTGGTTACTACCGGAGGCAATCTTGAGTTTAGTATTGAGTATGACTGTCAAATTGTTAGAGGTGAGGATGTGAGTGCCAATCTTAAAGGTGACACACTTGTTGTTAAGCATGACTTGCGTGATCGATCTAAAAAGACAGGGGAGTGTGATTTTGCGAGAAAAGCTGCACAAATCATCAGCGACGTAAACAGTTCGAGATTGGAATTAAAAGAAGAAGCTGCTGACTCCCCCTTCACTTCAAGAGGGGAGATATCTGAAGCGTTTTTAGAAGCATTCATAAAAGAGACAGATGCAGTTCCGGAAATCATTTAATTTTTTTGTGCAACATATTTAGTGTCAGTTAAATATGGAATATGAAAGTGAGCTTTGGTGTTTGGTAAATTAAAAATTCGAGGGATTTATGCCGGATTTTTCTATTAATTCTACTAGCTCGCACCTCCCTAAGGTGCCTTCTGAAGCGGAATCAGATCGTTTGTTAGATTCCTTGAAACCTTTGACTATTGGTGAGTTTACAGTGCGGATCAGGGACATAGAGGTTCGACTTGATCGATTTAAAGGGGATGAAAGCGAAAAGAGTAAAGTGATGATATCTGCGACCCAACTTTTTGCTCCTCATTTCAAAGGGGCTGAAATGACAGAGGCTCAACGGCGCTATATACAGTTCATCCCTAAGGATCTCATGAACCTTTGCTATACGCCTGATAGCTTGGAGATGGAAAAGTGGAATTTCAGACGGCTAAAAATAGCTGAACCGTAATAGATTGAGGGTGAGTTGGTTATAAATAATTTATAGACAATGGGTTGCAGTAGGCTATCGGTGATCGGCTTTTTGAATACGTGATTTATAGTTGTAAACAACTTAAGTTCAATATTATACAGTTAAATTCAAGTTTTGACTATTATCGCTGTTAATTGATAAAAAATTAAATTATTTTTATAATATTATAAAAAAATAAATCAAATTATGCTATAATAAATATATATTAAAATTAAATTAAGGTTAAATTATGAGTTCAGTTGCTTTAAGGTCGTCGGTAAATGAGAGCGGGCCCCTTTTATCCCCTTCGGATGCAGCGGCTGCAAAAGGGTCTAAATATGCGCCTGAGAATTCTTTAAATCCCAAAGCGCAGAGAACAGCTAATGTAATTCGTGTTGTTGCTATTGTTATGATTGCAGCTATAGCTGTTATCGCCTTCGCTCCGGGAGCACCGCTAGCCGCTCTTATCGTTGCCGGGGCGGTCGTAGTATCGGGAATTCCAATCTTGGCTATTGCTGCATCCTTGCTAGACGGATATAAAGTCGCTGAAAAGGTGGATCGAGATGCATCGGCGGCAGTTGGTTTTATAGCAGAGAATAAAGAGGAATTATCAAAAGGAAATGCCCGCTTAGAACTGGATCTTAAATCGATGTTAAAGGATCCTAAAGTCCTATTGAAGGTAATGGATAAGTTTCCTGAAGTTCTCTTAGAGATTCAGAAGAAAGGCAACGATGACATAATCGAGTTGGCTTTGAAAGCTGTGCATCATACAGAGCTACCGCAAGTCATATTGAAGGTAATAGAGAAGTCACCTGAAATTATGATAGATGTCCTAGGTAAAGATTATGTTTCCCCTAAAATCAAAGAAGCTTTCAGAGGTCTGCTGAGTGGTGGTGTAATAAGCCGCAGTATGTCACGGAATCCTAAGTGTGTTCAGGTGCTAGAAGGGTATTGTGAAAAGCTATTAAAAAGAGAAACATCCCAAGCAGTATTTAATGAGTTAGAAAAAGTGTCAAACCATTTAGATAAAGATTCAGACAAAGGTAAAGAAATCTTAGGGGGAATTAATAAGATGTGGGAGAGTGATTCTGTCTGTAGGGAAAAGACTGAATTCTCCGTGGGATGGGACCGCTTTACCGTCGGCCCTGTGCAGTACTTCCATGAATAGAAAGTGATTTAGATGACGGGTTGTAAAAAAAGGATTAGGCTCCTGATAGGGGTCTAATCTTTTTTTTTCACACCGCAACTTCGCTTATTGATTCATAGCGCTTCAGCGCAGCAACTGCCTCCATTCATGGAGGCAGTTTTTTAAATTAAAATTATTTGTTTAGTGTGTTTAGTTAAATTATGTTATAATAAATAATATAAAAATTAACTAAGGTTTAATTATGAGCGCAATTTCAGGTCCGGCTCCAAGGGGAGCCATTATTATGGATTCAGCACCCAAAGGTAAGCTTCAGCAGTTCTTAAACTCAGATGCAGCAAAAACAGCGGCTAGGGTTAGCGCTATAACACTTGGGGTTTTTGCTATAATCGCTATTATGGCTTTTGTTCCGGGAGGGGCACTGGCCGGGTTTGGTGCGATGGCTTTTATATACTTTGGTATTCCAACCGTAGCCGTTTCTGCATTAGCAGTTGCTGCTTCTACATTGGGATTGGAACACTTAAGAAATCATAGAGGGACTCCTGAAGAGAATCTACCGCTTAAAGGAGACAATCAAGGCTCTATTAATTAGTGGATGGATCAATGACGATATCTCCATTAGATGAGAGTTCCGGTTCTCTATTTGCAATCGATTCAATGAAGACGAAACCTTTTTATGGATCGTTTGAGTGCAGCGCTATGGTTAAGGTGGCGATCGTTGGCATAGCGGCGATTGCTCTGATCAGCGCTCTTGTATTCATTCCCGGAGCTCCTTTAGCAGGCATGGCTGTCATAGCATTGGCCGGAGCTTACGCAGGGGCTGCTGTGGTAAGTGGTGTTGCCATTGGGGGGTTAGGGGTGCTTTTTTGTCATAGGAACAGTGGGGCATCCAAGATTCTAAGAGAGAGTCATAAGCTGATCAAAGAGGGTGTGACGTTAGATGATGATCATCTGAAAGGATTGTCATGGGCTCTCAGTCGGTATGATCAAGTGAGTCAAAATGCATTTGTGTCTAGTCAGTTCATTCCATATCTTGAGCGGAACGGAATGCGTGTCGATAGCTATCCCATTCTCAATCAACTCTATAGGGATAACAGAGGGGGGCGGCTTAGAGGATCAGAGGGAGTTGAAATGACTCGTGTTTCACGTCCATTAGATGATTGCATGGTGGCAAGGCCTGTTGCAGATTTCGGAGGAGAAGAAGGTATTGGTGAGCTTCCTCTTATTCACATCGAGAAATTAGGCGTTTATATCAAGCCGGCACGGGAGAGCCATCGGAGAGAAGAGGGTTTAATAGAAGCAAATGCCATGAGATTAGATTTTCTCAAAAGCGAAATAGAGAGTAGGACGGTGATTTTCAGCGTAGTTGTCGCATAAGTTAGAATTTTACACAGCTACCGCCAGCTTGGGTTCAGTTTTACATTTTTCCGGATTTAAAAGCACTTCATTAATCATTTGCCAATTCCTCGTCTCTTTGCTCCACCTAT
>JAIPIG010000003.1 GCA_021734805.1 Simkaniaceae bacterium | reverse complement strand
TAGGATAGAATCTGTATCGATATGATCTATTTACAATTTTCATATTATCGTTGTAACACACCATTAAGTATCGTGCAAGAAGAAAAGATGGCTTATATCCCCACGCCTAAAGGCGGGGGTTTTACGCCGTCAGCGATAAATAAAAAAAAGGAGCAGCGTTTGCTGCTCCTCAAGGAAATACATGAACTATACTTCGTCATTAAGTTAGAAATCCCAACGAACATCAAACAAAATACCTTGTAGAGCCACGTCTTCTGAAACATTTGGAGATCTTCTTTGTTGATTAAGAGTTTCACCAATTTGTGTATAGCTATCCATGTTAGCTAACATTTGGTTTACGCGGAACATATAGTGGAAGTCCCATCCTAATCGAACTCTAAGATAATGCTTTCTTTCTTTAAAGAATGATCCATAAGCTAAACCGATATTGAAATCGAGTTCCGGAACAATTCTTCCAAAGCTATTTGATGTGTAGTAATCAGCATTAGTCTGAACGCTATAGATCTGATCTTGATACACCTTAAATTTAGCATAGAGTAAAGAAAGACCTGAATTTGTAAAGATGCTGAAACCCTTTCCAAGATCCCACATGTTGTTTAAGCTACCTGTAGGTCCAATCCCCCAAAAACGAGACTTGTCATTGACATAAACTGAGTTAACGCCAAGAGCAGATCCGCCGGAGTAGGTTGTGTTTTGTTTAAGAGATAACCACTGAGTTCTAACTCCTCCCTTAAATCCAAAAGAAAACTTCTCTTGTACGAAAAAAGGATTAGATGCCGTTGCATCAAGCGAGTTAAGGACAAAATTAAAGTCTGATTTTGCTCGACCAACCGATGTGAGGAGGGTAGAATCATCAATAATGTTAAATTTTGCTTTTACCGGTAAAACAGAACTGAGCAATCCTGAGTTGGCTTGAGCATTTGTTGTATTTTTTAGGTACATGTAATCAAGTGAGCAATCCCACATACGCTCAGGCACTTTATACCCAAGCCCGGCAACAATACCAAAGCTCCAATTAGCATCAATTTGGCTTACATCTTCAAGAGTTCTTGAGCTAGTCGATGGAGTGTTGCTCTTAATAGCAAATTGTGTTCCACCAATTCTTGGTTGCTCATAAACAAACCCAAGTTGTAAATGCCAACCCTCGTTGTCATTATCAGGGAGAGCAGATGCATTCTTTGCACCCATTCCGCCCATTGTGTTGGTTGTTGTAGACATTGACACTTGTTTTTCAAGTGTGTCAATACGGCTATCCATTGTCGCTGCAAATGACATAGCTGGCACTATCGCGCTAAACACCAACCCATTAAGGAAACTAAATCTCTTTATCATATTTATCCTCATACAAAAAGTCGTTATGTAAATTAAAAGTTAACCTACATACATAAAAGAATCCACATTTTTTTTTAAAGAAAAAAACGAATTCCTTTTCCCTCTCTCTATGAAAACAAATAAATATTTATAAAAAAAAAGCAGATCATTTCTGATCTGCTTTTTCGAAACTTGTGAGTTTCTAATGGGCTTAGAAGCTCCAGCTAGCGTCTACAGTAAGACCGTGGATTCCTAAGTTCTCATTTGCTCTTTCAAAGTGAACAGTTGTATCTGCTTCGTAATCAATTTTTAACATTTGATTTTGGAAGAAGAAGTATTCAACGTTGTAACCAATTCGGATTCCAAAGTGGTGAGTTGAATTATCAACATATGTGTCATAAGAAAGACCAATGATCCCTTGAGCTGTAGGAACAACACGGTGAACATCGCCATTGATGCTTATAACATGGTTAACGTTTTGAGAATAGTTCTCTCTGTGGTTTACATCAAAGCGGCCATAGAGAAGTGATCCGTTCACATCACCAAAGATGCTAAAGCCTTCGCCAAGATACCACTGAGTGTTAACACCAACTTCAGGACCCATTCCCCAGAATTTGCTAGTATCATTAACATAAACACTGTTTACATCGAGCTGGCTTCCACCAGAGTATTGAGTGTTTTGTTTTTGAGAAATCCACTGAGAAGATAATCCAAAGAAAGGACGAAGTGTAAGCATTTTGCTCACAAAAAAGTCTCTTCCAAGTTGAAGATCAAGCAAGTTCATGTTTAAGCTATAATCAGATGATGCCGATGTACACTGATCAAAGCTACCTTCAGTACCATCAACAATTGTACTAGCAGCTCTTAAAGGAACAATGACTCCATTAAGACCGGCTGCAACTTTTCCGTTTGAGCTTTGGTCGTAATAGTGATAATTAAGGCGGACATCCATTCCATCATGTGGCATATTGTATCCAGCCATGATATTTAGTCCCCAGCCCCATTTATAATCAATATCTTGCATACTGCCATAAATAGGGAATGTGTTTGCAGAATCATTGTCTGTATAAGCGTAATCTGTACCACCAGCTTTAGCTTGTTGGTAAACAAATCCAGCACCAATATAGAAACCGGTTAAATCTGATTCTGGGCGAGCAGAAGCAGTATTAGCACCAAATGATTCCTGTTCTGTTTCTATGCGGACTTGTTTCATTTGAGTCTCTAATTGAGAAACTCTAGAGTCCATATCCATTCCAGCAAAAGCTGCTGCGCTAGCAGCGATAGCAGCGAAAGCTAGAGGGACTTTCTTGAATAGGTTATTGTTCATGTCTTTCCTCATGGGGGTTTACAAAAAATTAAAGTTTATTGTTTCTAATTCACCGTATAAATAAAATATAATATTTTTTGAAACATTTTTTATTATTTTTCATTTAATTTTTAACATCTTAATTAACAACCTTGCTAAAAAAAGCCCCAAAGTGGGCTCCTAAAAGCCCTTTTTATTAATTTAAAAAAAAGATTTTTTTTTACAAACCCATTAAAAATAAAGGGTTTTAGGCCATCTTTTTTAAGAAAATCAAAAAATCCCCTCCATGAATAGAGGGAATTTTTCGATAGTCAGGGAATATTGACTATCATATCATCCGGTCCGCTTGAGAGCTCCCCGGATAGGGGAACGAGATTGCTGCTTGGCCTCCGCTTATCTTATTTCGATCGGATACAATAATATGCAGCTCCCTTAAGTGCAGTTTCTTGGTCAAGAACCACTTTAACAGGAATCGACTCTAATAATTCCTTAAACCGACCCTTCTTAGTAAAGTTTTCAATAAACCCCCCTTTTTGAAGGGCTTTTAGAATCTTAGGTGCAATTCCACCACCAACATAAATTCCACTGATTGCCAGGTATTTAAGCGCTAAATTCCCAGCTTCGGCACCATAAATTGAACAAAAAAGATCCATTACTTCCATACAAGTTCTATCGTATTTTTCAGTTCCTTGCTGTGTGATAATAACAGAAGGATCTTGATCTTTAGGACATTCTTCAACCAATTGACACTTAGCCATTTTTTCAACCTGAGTTAAAAACCGGTATAATTCCCAAAATCCCTTTCCGGATAAAATTCTTTCATAGGAAACGTGTTCGTATTTTTGTTTTAAAAACTCAAAAAGTCGCATTTCTACTTCATTTCTTGCAGCGAAATCAGCATGGCCTCCTTCACAAGCAAAGGGAATTGTTTCTTCTCCATTGTAAAAAAGACCGGCCTCTCCAAGTCCCGTTCCCGCTGAAATCAACCCCTGATTTCCTTTAACTTCTTCTATTCCAGCATTTAGAGTAAAAAAATCTTTCTCTTTAAGGGTTTTTATCCCATACGCATTTGCTTCCAAGTCGTTAATAAGGAAAATCTTTTCAATACCTAACTCTTTTTCCATTTTATTTGCATCAATGACCCACGGTAAATTTGTTGCCTTACAAATATTGTCACGAATAGGACCGGCAACTCCAAAGCAAGCTCTTTTAATTTTTTGTGGAAATTTCTCACAGAATATACGGACAATTGAAATGAGATCCGGATATTCGTGACTATGAAATTTTTGAGATACAAAGCTTTTATATTCAGTATCATTTAAATGATAAAAGGCTAAATGGGTCTTTGTCCCACCAATATCCCCCGCAAGATAAACCATGTCTTCACCTAACAATTTGTTTTTTTAAAAGAAAATCTATACCCCTTTTTTGTCTATCTTTTTTTACACTGAAAGGAGTTCTCTTAAGTTTTTATAAAATTGCCTCTTCATTATTACAATCCAGATAGATAATATAGGAAGATCGATGTAAATTTATTATTTTTAAATATATCAACAGATGGAGAAAACCTATGACTCAACAATCTGAAACCCCCAAAAAAAAAGCCCTCCAGGCTGCAGTTTCACATATTGAAAAGCAGTTTGGATTGGGATCTATTATGTCTCTCGGCAAACAAGCCACTATTCGAGTAATTAGCTCTATTTCTACCGGATCTATTGCACTAGATGTCGCCATAGGAGTTGGTGGAGTCCCAAGAGGAAGAGTCGTTGAAATTTATGGCCCTGAATCATCGGGAAAATCAACCCTAGCCCTACATGTTGTCAGCAATTGCCAAAAAAATGGTGGAATTGCTGCCTACATCGATGCTGAACACGCGCTTGATCCGGGTTATGCAAAAAAAATTGGAGTTAATCTCGATGAACTAATGATTTCACAACCCGATTGCGGTGAAGATGCGCTTAATATTGCCGAAATGCTTGCAAGATCAAATGCCGTTGATGTGATCGTCATTGACTCTGTTGCAGCCCTTGTCCCCAGAAGCGAACTTGAAGGGGAAATTGGCGACCAGCACATTGGTTTACAGGCCCGCATGATGTCACAAGCCCTAAGAAAACTAACGGCCACTTTAGCTAGAACAAATACTTGCGCTATCTTTATTAATCAAATTCGAGAAAAAGTGGGGGTTTTCTTTGGAAACCCGGAAACAACAACAGGGGGAAGAGCTCTTAAGTTTTACTCTTCTGTCCGTCTAGAAATTCGACGCACCGGCTCGATTAAAGGGACTGAAAACCTAGACAAAGGAAATAGAGTCAAAGTCAAAGTTGTTAAAAATAAACTAGCGCCTCCTTTTAGAGTTGCTGAGTTCGACATCTTATTTAACGAGGGTATTTCAAGAGAAGGCTCTGTGTTAGATCTAGCTATTGAGCTTAATATTATTGATAAAAAAGGAACTTGGTTGACTTATAAAGACCACCGATTCCAAGGAAGAGAAGCGGCTCGCTTAGAACTACAAAAAAATGCTGCCTTAACTGAAGAATTAGAAAAATTGATTGTGCAGCGCAAAAGCGACAATCTAGTGGCTGTAAAGCAAGAGGAAGTTGAGGATGAAACACTTGTAGATGAAACACTCTCTTTAACTTAATTCTATAACCAATGAGTTTAACTGAATAAATCTTTTTAGACCTTTTAGAACAAAACCTTTAGGGGGGTTAACCTCCTAAAGGTTTTTTTTTGTAAATCTGATTTACATATACCGCCATACAATCTTTAAAGAAGAAAATCAAAAAAGCTGGTAACTAGAAGTTATACCGATTAGCTAGAACAAAAGTATTGTTATGGATTTTGAAAAATCACTGAAAGATGTTATGAAGCAAACAGAAGAAGCTTTAAAAAAAATAAAAACCATAGATCCAGCAAAACTCAATGAAATTCTAAATAGTATCCAAGGAACGGAAGTTATGGATTCCATTTTAGAAAATCACAAGAAAGATTTTAAGGGGGATTACGAAGGCTTTCTTGAAAAAGCCGGAATCAAAGACAATGATAGTCCCATCTTAAAAATACACAAGATTTATGAGTATGAAAAAAAGATAAAAAAAAATGACTAAGTCGCTCCAAATTATGAACCATACCAGATCCACTTCAATTTTCTTGAGTAAGATTGAAGTGGATCTGGTATAAACTCGCAATGGTTTACATGTGCGCCGGTATTCTAACGTGGCTAACTCGAGCGATTAGAGTATCAGCTAAAAACTTAAGCGCATCATTTGTTAAACCTAGCTCATCCAAGAGCAGAAAATAACGGGATAGGTGGGCATTCATAATCTCAAAAGCCCGATCTTTTCCAAGCTGAATGGCAATATTTAGAGCATTTTTTTCTGCCAAATCCTGATCGAGATCAAGTAAATCATCGGCAATTTGAAAAGCTAGACCGTATGTGTAAGCTAATTCGCGTATAGAATCGATTTGTTTCAAATCTCCCCCTCCAAATATCCAGCCGAAAACAAAAGAAACCTCAAAAAGAGTTCCCGTCTTGTGGTAAAAAATTTTTTCAACCACTTGAAGATTCAAATCCTTCTCAAATAAATCCCAATATTGGCCCGTTGTCGCCCCAAAAAAACCTGCGGATTTTGAAGCTAATTCAATCGCTAAGGCAAAACGAGGCCCTCGGTCTTCGATTAATTGGGCATTTTCATGGATTTTATGGAAGGCGGCAGTTATCAAACCATAACTTGTCAACAATGCCTCAGCTTCTCCAAATTCTTTATGTAAAGACAGGCGATTACGCCGAAAATCATCATTATCCATGCAAGGCATATCATCTGCAATAAGAGATGCCGTGTGGAAATACTCAACAGCTAATGCTGCCGGCATGGCACGATGTATACTGGAGAGATGATCGGCAATAGAAAGAACGATAATAGGTCGAACTCGTTTTCCCTCATTAATCAGGCTATAACGAGAGGCCTCAATAAGAAGGCTCTTTGGGCCTAGGCTATCAATGCTATTGATCAAAGCGATTTCAAAAGGTTCTTTATATTTTTGAAGAGGATTCATTTGCATAGACAATAGTGAGTTCAATCATGAATATTAGGACAGCTTATGATTTATTTAGCAAGATTTTGGTAAATTCATAGCGTAAACCTTACTAGTTCAGGTCTCGTATAAAGACAAGTATGAGGTAAAACCAGTGTTCCGGGCTGTAGGACAACATTGCACCCAATATTAGCATGAGTTCCGATGATTGATCCAAATTTTTTAATCCCCGTATCAATAAAGTCATTGCCTAGTTTGATCTTGACCTGATGCTGATCAAATCTCATATTGGCGCAGATAGCGCCTGCACCTAAGTTGACATAGGATCCCAAAATTGAATCACCAACATAGTTAAAGTGGGGCGCCTTCGAGTGTGGCAATAAAATACTATGCTTAACTTCAGTTGCATGTCCTACAACGGCCCCTTTATCTAAAATTGTATAGGGGCGGATCAATCCGCAGTGACCCACATGGGCTCCTTCTTCTAAAATACAGGGGCCAATGATTTTAGCGTTTTCCTCAATCGTCACATTTTCCCCAATGAAGACTAAATCCGGATTAACGATTTTCACAGAAGCGGAAATCGATGAATGAATACCCCTATTTTCATATTTATCGATATATTCCTTCAAATTGATCAGCAAATCCAAAGGATTTTTGAATTTATGAAAAAATTTCATATGAGCTGTGTCTAAATCCGGAAAATATGTTCTCCAATCCAGTAAAACCATAAAGAAGCTGTCCTAACTTAAAATGAAACATGTATGTTCTGAAATTCAATTGTTTTTTTAAAGTGAATTGTTGAAGTTGATCAAAAACATGACTTATGAACGATCAATAACAACCACGTGATGATCCTATTTCTCTCTATGTAATTACCCTCTTTGGGTTTACCTTATCTTCGTTTATAATCGCCTGTTTTTTACAAGATTCCCACACCCTCTTTTAGTATTAATAATAATATATATATAATATTCTTCTTCTTCATAGCGTGTGGAAGCTGTTGATAAGTGTGGGTTTTTAAGAGAAGAAGGGTTTTGTTGATAACATGTTTAACAATGGTTGAAAACCCCACTTTTTTGAACAAACTCAGGTTATGAACAAGTTTAAGCACAAGTGTTGAACAGGCTATTAACGTAGTTATAAACAATCAATAAAGAGGGAGCGAATGAATGGATAGGAAGCTGCAATCTCCCCGGCTTAAAGCGGGGGTTCTCTCACGCGTCCAACGATGGGATAGCCAACATTCATTAACCAAAATGAAAAAAACAGCATCCTGTTTGTGCGTGTTAAGGCGTAGGAATAATTTTTGTATTTGATAAGCTATAGTTAATAGAGAAAAATATCTGAGTGAGAGGATTCGAACCTCCGACCTCAAGCACCCCAAGCTTGCGCGCTGACCAAGCTGCGCCACACCCAGATAAAATTGATTTGCGACGTCCTTAGAAAAGAATTTCTAGGGAAAACCGAGGGTAATGGTACAAAGTTATCGCCTTTCTGTCAAATCTTTCCGGTTTGGCAGAACGGATGTATACCGCTCGGGATTCAAGAGTTACTATCCTATTTATGGGGAGATTTTTAATCACTCCTGGTATATCATGAGGAATTTCCCTTGTTTTACGTGGGAAAAGGTATCAAAAATCACTTGAGTACAAATAATGACAATGACAATTCCTAAAAATTGGCATGAGATTTTAAGTGAAGAAATCAATAAGCCATATATTGCGGATCTTAAGGAATTTATACGCGATAGAGCTGTTTTAGGTAAGACAATTTATCCTCCGTTAAATCAAGTTTTTAATGCTTTTTCGTATACCCCTTATCATGAAGTCAAAATTGTGATCATTGGTCAAGACCCCTATCATGGGGTGAATCAAGCTCATGGACTTTCATTTAGTGTTCCTAGGGGAGTTAAAATCCCGCCTTCATTGCAAAATATCTACAAGGAAATGCAGAGGGATTTGCATTTGCCGATTCCAACTCATGGAAATTTAGAGAATTGGGCTAAACAAGGCGTTTTGCTTTTGAATGCAACTCTTACTGTAGAAGCGGGCACGCCAAAATCCCATTTTGGGCAGGGATGGGAGATATTCACAGATGCTGTTGTGAAAAAATTAATTGAAAGGAAAGATCCTGTGATCTTTTTTCTTTGGGGAAAAAGTGCTGAGGCTAAGTTAGATGCGATTAGAGAAGTACCCAATCAACATCAGGTCCTCATTGCAGCTCACCCTTCTCCTTTTTCTGCACACAGGTTTTTTGGCTGTGGTCACTTCTCAAAGGCAAATGAATTACTTTTCTTGTGGGGAAAGAAACCCATTGATTGGTCCGTTGATTAGTTTTATATCACGAGCGGCATATATCGCTCTCGAACAACTCCCTGTATACCACTGATTTTTAGTTCTTTTTTCTAAAAAACAAACTTTGCTTTTTTAAACATAAACTATAATTATTTGAAAATTAATTTATTATCCTTTATTTAGGGATATTAAACATCTTTTTTGTTATAATGTTTGCTCAAATAGCGGTTTAAATGGCTATTGAGAAGGGGGATTTTATATGTTTAAAGCTTTTTTACAACTATCTTGTCAGCTAGTTGATTCAAATCAGGCAATTGTAGAAATTGAAGGTAGGGAAATAGAATTTTACACCTCAGATGCAATATGGCAAATTTCAACAACAGTCCGGTCTCAAAGCAAAATTCCCAGTTCAATTATTGGCCTTCTTTCACAATCATTAATCGCAAGATGGGGACTAAAGGGCATTCACTTCAAGTATAACGATCAATCAAAAACAATATCTATTATTCAGAAAATAACCCCCTTAAACAATTTTAATAAATTTAAAACAGCCATTCTTAGCTTTCTAAAACTACTCAATGAATGGGAGTCTGTTTTTAAATCTCTAGAGAAAACTTCTGAAGTCAATCACTTTTCTTAGTGATCTGTATACCGCTTGAAATAAAAATATTTTCTCATATAAGTTTATAGAGATCTTGTTCAATATGCCTATTTCGGTATAAATGAGCTTATTTGATGGCCAATGGACTACTAGTTGTCACATGGTTTGACGTGTGGGCTCATCCCTTAAGAAGTTTTGGTCTCCGTTCAAAAGAAGGAAGATATGTTGCCTACCTTTTCTAGTTTTGTTCCTATTATAACTCCGTTCAATTCTCAGGGAGATGTCGATTATTCCGCTTTAAAACGATTGATTGAGTGGCATATTATCAATGAAACGAAGGGATTAGTATGTTTTGGTACAACAGGAGAGTGTTCAACGCTTTCTGAGGATGAAAAGATAGAAATTTTAGAGTTTTGCTGTGATATTATTCAGGGTGAAACTAAATTAATTGCAAATACGGGGACGAATTCAACACTTGTTTCTAAAAGATTAACGGCAATTGCTCAAGAATTAGGGGTTGATGCTGCTCTCATTGTCGTTCCATATTATAACAGACCGAATGAAAAGGGGTGTATAGCTCATTATAGGGAGATTGCGGCATGTGGGCTTCCCTTTATCGCTTATCATATCCCGTCAAGGACGGGTATTGAGCTCTCATTTGAGGCAATTTGTCAAATACTATCCATTGAAAATTGCATTGGAATTAAAGAATGCTCCGGACATTCGCAGTTGATTCGACAAATTGCAAATGCATTCCCCAATCATTATATTTTTTCAGGAAATGACCATTCAATTCTCAATGATCTGCGGGCCGGAGCCAATGGAAGCATCGGAGCGATTGGCAATGTTATCCCAACGATTTGGCAGGCTATATTGAATTTATCTCAGCTCGATTTGATTCGTGCAGAGGGTCTATTCAATAAGTATCATGCACTGATTCGATTGATTTACAGCGATGTCAATCCACAAGGTATTAAGTGTGCATTAAGTTGTATGGGATTCATTGAAAATCGATTGCGCCTTCCTTTGATTCCCGTTTCAGGAGAATTAGAGGAGTTGATTTATCAGGAGCTTTTACATTTAGGTTTACTTGAAATGGAAACTCAGACTATTTATGAAAAATAAGTTACTCACCTTACGCAAAAATGAAGGATTGATATGGCAAAGCCGCAGCCGCTCTACAATCCTTCATTTTTGCGTAAGGTGAGTAAGTTAGAAGGAAAAGCGAATTTTTTGTAATTCTTCAGGGGAAAGCGAATCTAGAAAGTTGAATTGACAGACTTCTTGATTAATGATTTTCATAAAAAGTCTTGATGCCTGAAATTGTTCGATGACAATATCTTTTGAATCAATTTGATTGAAGTCTAAGATATCAATTCGGCAATAGTTGTTTGGAAGTGATATGGTTTCTGTGTCAAGATGTAACTTTTCAATAGCATTTCTCAAACATTCTTGGTCAGATTGAGTTTCATTGAATTTAAGGCTCTCTTCACACCATGTTTCAACAAGATTGATTCCTAAGGGAGAGTACTTGACAAAAACAGTTCCTGAAAGCACTTTATCGCGATGCCTAAAATCAACATCATCTCGTATTCTAACCAAAAAATCGGATGGTGATTCATCAAATAAAACCGGGTATTGATGGACATAGGAATCCGCATCTAGCCAGATAATCGGGCACTGATATTTTTTTAATTTTTCAAGGATAAGGAAGGGTTTAAAATGGCAGTTTTTATTCCAATTCCCTTGATTTTCAAACGCAGTGATATCTATTGTTAAGCCTATTTTTTGACAAGACCTAGCAAGATTTTGAATTTCCCTTTCATAAAGGGTATCTTTTGTGTAGTAGCTGACAATAATAAAAGAGGGCTTATGTGCTTGTGCTGTCGGTGATGAATTCATGGATTGCCTCGTTATTGAGAACGGGTTCGATATATGTTTTTAAAAATTGGATCGTTGCATAGGATGAATTTCCGGTCAAATTTTTAATTTCTTCATTAAAAGGGTTTTTTTGGGGGTCTAATCCAATTTCCGGGTCGTTCATAACATCTTCTGCTAATGTGTGCATTTTATTGCCTTGTAGGCGGCTTAATGCGGTTTTTGAGTGCTTCATTAGCCTTTGATGGATCTCTTCTCGATCCTTCCCATTTTTGCAAGCTGACATCAGGGCTCTTTCTAATGATAAGAAAGGAGCGTAGTTTTTTAATTGATTTGAGATTGCCTCTTCGTCGATTTCAAGTCGATTGGTGAGCTCAACAGCTAAATTAATGATTGAGTCGGCTGATAAAAAAGCTTCGGGAAGCACAATGCGGCGATTGGCAGAGTCATCAAGCGATCTTTCAAGCCATTGATTTGCTGCCGTTTGATGGGCGTTATTTTCTAGATTTATCAAATACCTTGCAATGGAACAGATTCTTTCAGCTTGTATGGGATTGCGTTTATAGGGCATTGCTGAAGAACCGACTTGATCTTCGCGGTGTGGTTCAAAGATTTCTTTCGTATGGGAAAGAAGGCGGACATCTGTTGCCATTTTATGCAAAGAGGTTCCAATACGAGCCAAAATAGATAATATCCGACAATCTTGCAATCGGGTGTATGTTTGTGTGGATAAAGGAAAGACTGCTTCAAATCCCATTGATGTTGCAACGGCTCTTTCACAGGCGTCAACTTTTTCTTGGTCTTGATCGAATAGCGCTAAAAATGAATCTTGAGTTCCCGTCGCGCCTTTTACACCTAAAAAGGGGAAATCTAATAAAAGGGTGTGGAGATCATTAAAACATAAATAAACATCAAATAGCCAAGTTGAGATTCGCTTCCCTACTGTGATGGGTTGGGCCGGTTGAAAATGGGTATATGCCAAACATGGGGTAGAGGCATATTCGCGGGCTTTAGAATAAAGCGCTCTCATGAGATGTTTTAATTTTCCTCTCAAGATAGTGAGAGCTTCCTTCATTTGAATTAAGTCCCCATTATCCATGACGTATGATGAAGTGGCACCCAAATGGATCACTCCTCTTGCGAGTGGAGCTACTTCAGAAAAGGCGTGAATATGCGCGATCACTTCATGTCTAAATTTTTTTTCAAACAAAGCGATTTGATCAAAGTCTATGTTCAATACTTGCTTTTTCATTTGCTCAATTGCTTCTAAAGGAATATCGATTCCTGCAGAGCGCATCGCACTGGCCAGTGCGATCCACAATCTTCGCCATGTAGCATATTTGTATTGAGACGAAAAGATCTTTGACATGGCTTCAGATCGATATCTAGTCGTAAATGGGCTTTCAAAGATCTCTTCGTTCATCATTAAAGAAGTGCCTCAATTTGCAGGAGAAGCTCTTTGATTTCTTCTTTTTCATTTTCTTCGAGTTGTAGTTTAGAGTGATTACATTGTTGAATAATCCGCTCTAAAGACTTGAGAAGAGTCACGGAAGGTTTTGTTTGCCTTTTGTCTTTTGGGGCAAGGGGAAATATGGTTCTGATTTTTTCTAGAACTTCTTTTTTTGACTCACCGTTATAATTTTCAATCATTTCTTGTTTTTTTTCGATTTCACCGTCTCGTGAAGCTAATGTATAAATTGCCTGTTTAGGCATCTCAGTCACTTTGTTTTGTAAATCAGGGGAAAGTGTTTTATAAAACTCATAGTATTGCAAAAAATTGTAAGGGGTTTGCCGATTGCCATAGGTTGAAACAAGCCATGCGCTAAAGGCTCCGTCTTTATACTTTTTAAGGATAATTTGTGCTTGTTTAATCCTTTCTCCGTGCAGTATAATCGCTTGATTGTTAATTGCTTTGACTTCTTTTGTCAAAGACAATAGCTCATCAAAGTCTGAAGAAATATCTTGAGTTTCAGATTTAAATGATTGAAGAATTGTTTCAATTTGCCCCTTTTCTTCAGTTGTTAAATCTGAAGTTTTAAAAAAGTCAGACAGATGTGTTAGCTCATTTAATGAAACATTCTCAAGGGAAGTTTCATTGCGAGTTTCCAATTGGGGTTTAGCTTTTCTAAATCTATCTGAAAGAAGTGAGTTTAATTTGACCATATTCAGTATTCCCTGATGTAAAATGATTTTACAATGTTATAGCAATGCCCATATTTTTTTAATATGGGCAAAGTTCTGAGCCGTTATTTTTTTATAAGATCAGTTTTATGAGAAGTCTCTTGAAAGAGGGATACAAGAGATTTTGTTTGGAGTTCTTCTTTAATTTGTGAGATGAAGCTTTCAAGGCTCATCGCTCCAACTTGAATATTTTCCCTAGTGCGGATATTGATTGCTTTAGACTCGATTTCTTGATCCCCAATTGTCAGCATATAGTTGAATTGTAGCATCTGAGCATTGCGGATTTTTTTGGATACGGATTCATTTGAGTCATCTACATCGCAAATTAGACCATGACTTTTTAGAGTGCTAGCTAAATGCTTTGCATAGGTGACGTGACGATCGGCAACGGGAATGAAACAAATCTGCCTAGGGCTTAACCAAAGAGGAAATCTCCCTGCAAAATGTTCAATTAAGATCGCAAAGAAGCGTTCGATTGACCCATATAGAGCGCGATGAATCATAATGGGACGCTTTGCTTGGCCATCCGAATCCGTATACTCTAAATCAAAACGTTCAGGCAAAGACATATCTAATTGAATTGTGCCGCATTGCCATGAACGACCGAGAGCATCTCTGACATGAAGATCAATTTTTGGGCCATAAAAAGCCCCATCTCCCTCATTGACTTGAAAGGGGGACCCCCATTCAATCAGGGCATCTCTTAAACCGTTGGTTGCGATGTCCCAATCTTCATCGGAGCCAATCGTTTTTGATTTTTCAGGCCGTGTGGAGAGTTCAAATCGATAATCAAGGCCAAATGTTTTATAAATGGTATCGGCTAATCGAATGACATTGACGATTTCATCTTTAATTTGTTTGGGAGTCATGAAAATATGAGCATCGTCTTGATGAAAGCTTCTAACTCTCAGAAGACCATTGATTGATCCGGATAATTCATGGCGATGAACGAGACCGATTTCACCTACGCGAAGGGGAAATTCTCGATAGCTATGTCTGTGACTTTTATAATAGAGCATTCCACCCGGACAATTCATGGGTTTAATCGCAAATGAACGCTCATCGATTTCAGAGGTATACATATTTTCACGGTAATGAAACCAGTGACCGGATCGTTCCCATAATTCTTGTGAGAGCATAATCGGTGTTTTAATTTCGACATAATCTTGCATTTGATGGAGTTCACGCCAAAATTCGAGCAGTTTATTCCAAATGATCATTCCCGATGGGTGAATGAAAGGCATACCCGGACCGTCTTCTTTAAAAGAGAACAAATCAAGTTTGTTGCCAAGCACTCTATGATCTCTTTTTTTGGCCTCTTCAAGAAGGGTTAAATAATGATTGAGAAGTTCTTTATCTGGGAATGAGATTCCATATATCCGCGTGAGCATCTCATTTTCGCTATTCCCCCTCCAATAGGCTCCTGAGGTTTTCATCAGCTTAAATGCTTTGATTTTCCCCAGATTCATTAGATGGGGACCGCGACACAGATCGGTAAATTCACCTTGTTGATAAGCTGTAAGAGAGCTACTTGGATCAAAGCTGTTGATTAATTCAACTTTATAGGGATTATCCTTAAAGGCTTCCAGAGCTTCTTCTTTTGAGGAAAAGGTGATTTTTTTTGTTCTGAATCGTTCTTTTAAAATAGACTTAATCTCTTTTTCTATTTTGGGAAAGTCTTCTTCGGAAATATTTAGATGAGCAAAGTCGTAATAAAAGCCGTTTTCAATAGGGGGGCCAATTGTGGGTTGTGCATCCGGCCACAGACGGAGAATGGCTTGAGCTAAAACGTGGGCAGAGGTATGCCAAAAAATTTCTCTACCTTCATCACAATCAAAATCATAAATTTCGATCACATCCCCATTCTTTAAAGGTGTAGAAATATCACACATCCGCCGATTAATTGAAAAACCAACAGCTTGATGGGGCTCTTTTAATCCGAGCTTTTCAACCAAATCTAAACCTGTGCTACCGTCTTCCAGCTCGATAGGTTGATCTTGATATTTGATATGCATATTCAATTGCCTTTAATTTAAAATCATCATTTTCTAATAATCATATCTTAGGTGAGTTTAAAGAGCAAAAAATGTCAAAATTATCAGCGATTTTTGATCCTCAATCCCCCTCCTTTCCTTATAGAGCCTACTCAGATCAGCTGGAAGGAAGAAAAGATCAATGGATTAAAATTTTTAATGCCGTAGAAGAATGCAATACCTGTGCCGATTTTTTAGAGGCAGGATTTGAGGATATTATTTTATTTAAAATGGTCCATCGATCAAGAGCGTTTACTCATTGGTTATTTCAATTTGATTTGAATTTGTCTCAAGAAAAAATTGAAAGGGCTTTAGTCATATTGAGGGATTATAAAAATTTTTCATATCCCCATGACCCCTTTAATCACATCTATTTTCAACATTTAATTCGTGTTTGCGAGGCATTTAAGGAAAATGAAAGAATGCGATCAAAATTTGATCGATTGCATCCGCCTCTATTTTCTCATTTTGCAATGGAATTGATCCGAGCATCCCTCATGCTGTCCAATAAGGATCCGATTGGCTCTAAAGAGATTAAAGCAGCTGTTTTTTCGGCAATGATCACTCCCTTACGGCAAAGTGTCGGATCTTGTTTTGCAACAGCACCGGCAATGCTTTTGCAAAATGAGCAAAGTGATCAAATATTTGAAGATCTTTTCCAATTGATATATACGGGAAGGCTTCGTAAAACCATTCGAGGTGAGGACTATAAAGTTCCTCTTTCTCTTACATATGGTCGAGATCAGCTCAATCAATGGATCCCTGATAGGGGGATCCACTTCATCGTAAATCATCCTGCCCTTAAATCTGCTGCTCTATTGTCCAATTTATTTTTAACGACAAAGGAGTATGAGAAAGCAATCGAAAAAGTTTATGATGAAAAAGAACGGATATCATATTTTACGCTCATTCGTCGATTGCTTTATTACAAGTGGGGTTTAACCGAAGAAGAAGTCTCACTGATTCGGGAGAGCTCAAACCTTACTTCTCAGCATTTGAGAGCCAAAACTCACTTAAGTATACAACGTGAAAAAAAATGTGAGCAGTGCATCCAACAAGAAAAAGAACTCATTCGCTTTTTCATGCCTTACTTTTGTCATCCGCTTCTTAAATCATGGGAGTTTACAATCGCTTCTTTTGCTGACTACCAAATCAATGCGTTTAAGTGGAATATGATTGTTGCGCTTGGCTTTTCTCATGAGGAGGTAGGTGGGATTGGAAAAGTTATTTATGACGATTTGGATGCAGGATTAAAGATCCGCAATGACGAATTAATGAATTTACAGCAAGAGGCAGAGAGGGCAGAAAATCAACTCAATATGATTCAAACACTCATGTCGTCCGCAACTTCAGAGGGTCGCATCCGCAAACTCAAAGCAGACGCGAATGCTCAAATGCATCATTTGAGGACATGTGAAAATATGTTGCAAGATGCAATTAAAGACACCGAATATCATTCAAGGTTTTATCAATTTTTGCTCTCTCAGTATGAGACATTATTCCATTTCTATTTTCAAGAGATATATGATCCTGAAATGGGGGCAAAAGACCAATTTTTTTCGCAAGATAGCCCGGCAGGATTCAGGCTTATTTATAAGCATGGTCGATCGGAACCCGATGTGTGGGAAAGAATAGAGGATGAGAAGCTGTATATTCGCTCATTATGCGACTTTTTTGAGGCTATCCCATCAGCATTGATCTCAGCATGCGAATGGGAGAAAGGAAAAGAGGAAATCTATCGGATCACGCGAAAAATTATCGAGCATGTTCAGAGCCCACTTTTTTTGCGCACGGCGTATGAAAGAATTCAAAAGAGCCCGTTTAAAGGGGGGCATAAAACACCTTGGAGTTATGTTTCAGGTGCTAACTTACAAGCATTAGTTAGATGTTATTTTTCGAGAGAAAATCAATTAACGTGTGAAAAGGCAATGGCTGCAACGGAAAAAGATTTATGTATTATATGGATTGATCAGATGAAGGCTCAAGAGCAGAAACTGCTCGACCAATTTATAAAATATCCACACCGTTCCCTATTAGCTGAATCACCAACTCATGCTTTTTTATTCCAACCGGGCCTAGAACTTTTTAAAAATGCGTGGAGTGATAAAGGCTTTACATATACGTGGCTTAGGGATCAGATCATTGAACCTTCCGTTCAATTTTATCGCTTGATTCGACTTGAGCCGATGGAGCAGGTTTTTTTAATCAATCGACTTCTAGACTCTGTTAATTTACCAAGATCATTCTTGCAAAAATTCAGATTTGATGCGAATCGCGCTCTTACATTGAGGGAATTTCAAGAAAAGCTAATAGGATGGCTTAAAAAGTCAAATCTCACATTTGATGAGGTTGTTTTGAAAACATTCTTGCATGGTGTGCTCGTCAGATCAATTCCATTTTCATCAAAGGAAAACATCTATCAACTCGTTACAAGACACCCTGATATTTTTGATCAAACGCAGTTTAATTCTCTGATTTTGGATGATCCGATTGCGTATGATAGTTTAGTCCATATGCTCATCTTACTAGGAGATAAATGCCACATTCAGTTGTCTGATTTGATTGAGCTTTTTCAAAGCCATAAAATGATTTATCCAAAATCGCTCTACTTTGCAGATACGAATTGGGTTGATTATTTTTTTAGTTTTAGGATCAATCCGATAACACTAGAGCTTGATTTATGGAGATCTACGCTCGATGGTCTTAAAGCTTACCCAATGATTAATTGGAAACAGTCTTTTAAAGAAAATGGGGAGCCATGGATTATCTATAATCATCCGGAAGAATACGTTGCAAACCGAATGACAATTGATACCCTATCTCCCAATATCAAAAAGGTATAAGCCAATGGTTAGAAGGCGTAAATGAGTTCGATTTCATACTGACGATAGAAGGCTTTGGCTCCTATATTCTTGTTGGCATTGACAGCTTGTTGGTAGCTTTGAAAGATTGTAATTGTGTCTGTCAATAGATACAAGAGTTGGATTGATATTCCCTTGTAATTCGCTTTACCTACAGCAGTAGAAAATTCGATGATCTCATTCGTATTAGTAATTTTTTGTGTATAAAATCCAATAGCTGATGAATTTCCTCTTCCAATTCCGGAAGCATCGATAACGGGGACGGCTTGAGCTTGAACATATTGCCAATTGATATCGAGTGACCAATCTCCTTTATTTCTCACTTTACCCATTGAAAATCCGGCATACCACGCTAGGTTAGCTTTTTTATAATGTGTTAGGGCGATCCCTCTTGCAGCAGTATTGATTAAAAATGCCGAATAAAGAGTTGTCACCTGATTGATCCATTTTGGAACGAATTTATATCCCAAGATCCATTGTGAATTGACAAAGCCGTAAAGGCGGTTATATACGGCTTTATTTCCTCCGAAGTTTTTTGTATCCCAATCGATAATTGAGTATTTGGCATAAAATCCGGTATTAAAAATATTGAGTATACCTATTTCTCCAACCAATCCCCAAATGTAATCTATTTCATTGACGAGAAAGGGGGAAAAACGGGCATAAAAATTCCCGTATCGATCCGAAGCGAGGTCATATTTAAGTGTGAATCCGTCAAGAAAAGAGCCAAATTCAATTTTGGAGTCATACATGGTTCCCATGTTGCGACGCCCGCCTTCCAGATCAATTGTGACGGTTTCTCCATTGATAATGCGCATTCCTAAAATGGCACGCTCAATTGCAATATTATCAAAGATATTGAGGTCAGATCCCGCGTTATTATCAAATTCAAGCTTGATTGAGGCCCAATTGTTTTCCATGCGATAGTCGAGCATTAAATTGACTTCGATATCGTATTGAGTTCCGGGCTTCGTTTCGTTTGCACTTCCTGCGCCGCGCTGTTTTTTGCCATTTTTGACTTCTTTAATGTTTTGCATTTCCATTCGGACTTCGCCGCTGATCGAAAGATCACCACCAACTTGTTTGATCGTAACTTGTCTTTTTGTGGCAATCCAATCTCTTAATGCCTGGACATCTTCTTCATTAAGAAAGGCCGAAGATGGATCTAAGAAGATTTCAGATTCGCCTTGAGCTACTATAGGTGCGATAAACACACTTGATATGGAAAGAAGAAAGAAAAAATAGCTCTTAAATTTCATCAAAAAACCTCCTAAGGGATAGAGAGCGCGTCTAGTTGGAATAAGAGGTTCAAGGAATTTTATAGGTTATAGGGGGAATAAAGTTTGCAATCTAAGTTTTATAAAATTCAATGAACTTCTCTAAAAACGGATTGCGATCATAGCGTAAAAGAAGAATTAGACGCTAGGATTTAAATGCATAATCGGGTTTTGAGCTGCGCACGATTAATTTTGGATCAAATGCAATAGAGATTTGCGTCCGTTTAAGTGGTTTCTTAAAGGAGGGTTTAAAGCTCATATTTTTTTGAATCGTAATAAAGTCACATTTATTACGGATCAAACTCAAGCCTTTTACATAATCATCTTCCCCATAGTATTTGTTCACGATTGAATGGGGGATAATTAAACAGGGGAGCTGCTCATTTCGATTATTTGACTCAACAACATATTTAAAGATATTCGATGCAATTAAGAATGAGTTGTGAGCATAAATAAAGTGGATGTTTTTAAAAATCCGGAAGAAAAAATCAAAGATTTTAGGTCTTTCTCGAACAATATAAAGATGGATTTTATTTGAAAAAGCAAAGAGCAAAAGCAAGTGAGCTAGCCGCCGCATATGGAGAACAACCCCTTGAGCATGTTTTAAGTCAAAAGTTTGGGGATTAATTTTTATTTGGTAAAAAGGACAAATGAATTTGCGGGAAAAATAGTTGAAAAAAGGGCCGGATAACTGCCGAGAGAGGTAGAGAAAAAAGATAAAATTAATAAGGCCCATGCAAATAAATCCAAGCGAAGCGGAGATATTCAAAACAGAGCTAAAAAGATATAAAAAGGCAGGCGCAAATAGGACGCCACAAAAACTCAAAAAGCTATTTGTGGCAATAATTTGCCCCCGTTTTTCTTCAGGGCTTTTGGATTGCATGTAGCTTTCAATAGGAACGATATATAATCCTCCGGCAAAACCAAGGCAGGATAGTACAATAGCGGTCCCAATCACTGAGAAGGAAATAGCGGGAATCAATATGAAAAATAAAGAAATTCCCAGTGAAGCTAGACAGGCTAGGCCGAGGTTAATGCTTTTACGATTAATTTTTCCGGATACGTAGGCCCCTAAAACAATGCCGATCGAACAAGTGGAAAATAGATAAACCCCACCGACTTCGCCAATATTTAATGTTGAAATAGCGTAAGGGACGATATTAAGTTGAATGAATCCCCCTAAAAAGAGAAAGAAACTTGAGGCAAAAATCGTTAAAACAAGAAAGGGAAAGGGCTTGCAATAGGAAAGTGTTCTTGTGACGTCTGCTATAGCGAATGTGGCCATTTTTCGTTTATTTTTCATTGGCTTTGTCTTAGGAACATAAAAACTTGCAACAAAACCGACGACTGCAATGAGCGTGCATATAATAGCACCAAATACAAAGTTTCGATTGCTAATTTGCGTGAGGAAGGTCGCTAAAAAAGAGCCTGCAATAATTGAAATATATGTTGATGCCGTAATCAGACCGTTTGCTTTACTAATATGCTGTTCTTCAACTAATTCCGGGATAATGCCATATTTGGGGGGGCCGAAAAGAGCGCTTTGAAAAGACATTAAAAAGAGAAGGATAAAGCATCCCCATGGCGATTTCATTGAGTAAGCCCAGATTCCAAATCCCATCACGAGAACTTCAAGCCCTTTTAGACCGATGACTAATTTTTGTTTGCTATATCGATCTGCTAGAGCTCCCCCATACGTAGAAAATAAAATGAAAGGGAGGACATAAATTGCACCGATCCAAATCATCACTTCAGATGAGCGTGCAATTCCATAAAGATCAATCAAGAAAAAAGCACAGAGAAATTTAAAGATGTTGTCGTTGAGTGCTCCGAGTAATTGGGCAATATTAAGGGGAAGAATAGATCGGATAAACTGGGAATCAGATCTGCGGTTTTTTTGACCGGAAGTGATTCGGACTTTGTTTTCCGTTTTTAATAAATTCATACTCATAAACCTTGTTTCTATGCTATCTTGAGGGACGAACTATCTTTAATCCCCAAGATCAAGTGTTAGGGCATCAACTAGTGCGTTCTCTTCCAAAACTTCATTTAAGCAATTCATCTGAGTTACTTATTGAAAATTTAAAAACTGAATTATACACGTCTTCTTCCAATTGCACAAGAAAACTCCTTGTTTTACCTTGTGACAGCATAAAGAAAAAAATTGAAAGAGCGGTTTGTGATGATGAGAGAATGGGGCTTTTAATAGGGGTTCGGTTTTTGAATCTCAACCTTCTTCTTGATGAGCTTTTATCGCTTTTTGGGCAATCCCATGTCTTTGCATCGCAGAGGGATCTCTCCTTTTTAATTCGATCAATTACGGATCAAGAGGGATCAAAGGGGAGTGAGTTGTCCCAATTGGAAGACTATTTTAAGGAGACAAGTTTAAATGATAAGGCAGTTTTTTGTGATCTATTAGCGGGACTTTTCTTGAATTATGGTCAGTATTTTGGTTCAAAATGGGAAGAATGGGTAGAAAAAAATGGTTGGCAGCAATATTTAATCAAAGAATTAAATGCCGTTTTTGATTTTCCCTCAACTTTCATTCCGAAAATACAAAGCCTACAATCCCCCCAACGACAAGTGGACGTTCATATTTTTGCCCTTCCTCACATCCCTTCTATCTATTTGGATTTTTTAACAAAGGCATCTTTGCATTTAAGTATTTCGATTTATCTAATGTCTTATTCAGACTTGTTTTGGGGAGATCTTTATTCAACAAGGAAAAGGAGGGCTATCGATTCCGAACTAGATCAACCGAGTCCAAATCCCCTATTCGGGAACCTATGTAAACTTGGACAATCCTTGTTTTGCGACTTAATTGATCGAAATTTTGTGGCTAAAGATCATTATTTACATCCTCAATGGAATAATGAGCCATCGTTATTGAAAAGGATCCAAACTGATTTGTTTGAATTGCAGTCATATGATGCATATGACAAACAAAATGAGCAAGGATTCACCATGGATTCTTCTCTTCAAATTTTCAGAGCGCCCACTCGTTTAAGAGAAGTGGAAAACATTTTTAATCAATTGCTTAAGCTTTGGGATCAATTTGATCTCGATCCGGATCGCATTGTGGTATTGGCTCCTGATATCAATGAATATGTTCCCTTGATTGAGTTCGTTTTTGGCAACCAAGATTCCCCTATTGGTTATTGTATTGAGGGGGTCAATTTAAAAGCCCATAGTGATGTCTATATGCTTGCCGATTTGATCCTGACTATGGTTGAGAGCCGATGGGATAAACATGAGGTCTTTCAATTGATTGAATCGTCCATTATTCAATCTAAGTGGGGCATTTCAATTGAGGATGTTTCTAAAATTAAAGGGTGGTTTGAGCAATGCCATTTAACGTGGGGTTTTGATCTAGGGCATCGTGCTGAATTTATTGAAGTCGACCCAAAAGAGCTACAAAAAAGTGGGACGTTATCAGATGTATTTTCTTGCTGTCTACTTGCTCTTGCTATGAGTTCAGATTTATCGCAAATGTCAAGCAGTTTTACACCGCCATTTGAGATTGAGTTTTCTCAAGCTCAATTATTAGAAAAAGTGATGAGCTGTTTTCAAGAGATTAAGTCGTTTCGAGATAGTGTCAAAAAGACGACACAATCATTAGACTCTTGGTGTCAAATATTAATCACCGCATTTGAAACATTGTTTTCTTTGCCCTCTCTTTTATCTGATCAAAGAGATGATTTTAATCGATTAATGCAGGACCTCCGATCAATCTTTCGCTTTAAGGATAAAATAGGCGACTTTGCCTTTGACTGGCCTACAATTTCAAAAGGGCTAAAAAGGATTGTAGAAAAGAAAAAGGGGATTGTTAAGGTTGGTAATAAACCAATGGTTCGCTTCGCTTCGATTCAAACCGGAGAGACTTTTGTAAGCGATGTTGTCATTTTAATAGGAATGCAAGGGTCTAGCTTTCCTCGTTATTCTCCTCAACTTGCGATGGATGAGCTGTTACACCTTGATCAGCCTCCTTTTTATCCCCAAACAGCCCAAATCGATCGCTATTTCTTCTTAGAAGCAATCACTCAAGCAAATTATTTTCTTGTGATTTCGGCTCTTTCAAAAGATGATGAAGGAAAACAAGAAGACTTTTCAATTTGTGTGAATGATTTGTTGTCTCATATTGATCGCATTTCCCCCCATCCAAGTGAAAAAGCAAAAACGTGGTTAGTTCAAGAGGTTCAGGAACTCTCTTTTGAGATTGAGGCGCTTAAGGAGTCGTATTTAAATCAATCATTCCGACTTGCGAAGGCCTATTATGATGAAAAAGCAATTCCGCATCAGTTATTTTCCATATTGAATGGACATCCGGCAAATCCCATGGGAAAAAATAACCGGATCATTGATATTTCTCAGTTATTAAAAATGAGTCGCCATCCGATTCAGTTTATTCTTAATGAAAAATATCAAATTTATCTCGACTCTAATGACAAAAATGAGCTTTGGCTCAAAGAATTTGTTTTAAGTGCACTTGATAAGGCGCGCGCGCGTCAGATTTTTCTGAAGTCATTTAAAGATCCAACGGAATTATTTTCCAAACAACGTATGCCGTTTTCTTCTGAGCTTTTTTCAAAAATTGCTCAAATCGACTTAACTGCAGATCTTGGGAAAATCAACGAGCTTTTAAAAGCGTATCATTTGGATAAAGAGGATTTATTCTCTATTCATTTTTCAAGATTTACTGATGTGGTGAAAGAAATCGATAGGGGTGTTATTGAGCACCCCAGTATTAAAATAGAGGTGGATAATGAGGAATATGAGCTGGTAGGAAAACTCGATCAACTCTCATCGCAAGGGGCCCTTTTAATGGGTAAACATCATGTTTCCGACCTATTCAAATTTTGGCCACAGCTACTGCTGCTCCAAGCTTTAGATCATTCGGTTCTGCAAAATAAAAATGCGATCACATTAAAGGATGGGAAGGTTCGAGAGGTTAATTTTCCGGACTGGCAAAAGGCTTTAGAATCTTATGTTCATTATTATATTACGTTTAAAGATCGGATCTCATTTTTGGTCCCCAGTTTAGCAGAATCTATTCTCATTCGCGATCAAACCCACTTTGAAAAAGAAGTCAATTCGCTATATGATGAGTCAGAGTTCCAAATTGACGATCCTTATTTTAAAGCGCTTTTCCAAACAAAAGAGTCGTTTTTAGAGACAGTGTCATATGAAAAATTGTCTAGTGAAATGAAAGAGCATTTTTTTCATTTTATTGAATGGTATAAGGAAAAATAAATATGCGTGCATTCAATTGCTTATCTAAAGAAAAGCTAGAGACGCATCATATTTTTTTAGAGGCTTCTGCCGGAACGGGCAAAACATTTGCAATTGAAAATTTATATACTAGACTCATCTTGGGTTATGATCATTCACCCATCTCAATTGATTCCATATTGGTTGTTACTTTCACTAAGGCTGCAACACGGGAATTGAAAATTCGCATTGCTCGCACATTAGAAAATGCCTATAACCTGTTGCTGTATCGTCGCAAAAGTGGAATTGATTACCTCGATGAGCTGATAGATCACAACTCATATATCGACCAATCGATAGGGCGATTAAGAAACGCTCTTGATGCTATAGAATCGATGCAGGTTTTTACTATACATAGCTTTTGTTTCCGCATGTTGCAAGAGTTCGCTTTGAGTGCAAAACAAGCTTTTTTAGATGAATCTCCTAATGAGATTGATCCCAAAAGTTTTATTTTAGATGCGTTGAGATCTATTTCTCATACTGAAATTTCACCGGTTCAATTTAAAATCCTTTTAAAGTCCTTTCGTCATGATTTTAAGCGCTTGTTATCGAAAATCCTCAGCCTTATTGATTATGAGCTGGAGTTAGAAATGACTCAGTCTTTTGAGGACTTACGCCATATGTTCAATAGGGAATTAAAGGAATTGCCTGCGTTGGATAGGGATCAATTGATGGCGGATTTAAAAGCTCAGTGCCATTTATATCAAAAACTCATGAATCGCAATAAAGAGCTTCACCTGATGTTTGAGGAGCAACTCCTATCTTGTGTGGATTGGCTTGTCCGAAGAGAGATCACCCCTTTGGAGTTTGAGAAATTGGTCCACGATGAGACACATTTTTTGGAATTGATGATTGATGCCAATCTAAAAAAAACGGTGAAAGAAAAACCACCCCTGTCGTATGCCCACCTAGTAGATAATCTCCATGAAGTTTTAATCCCGATTTTAAAGAAGGCAAAAAACCCCCATTTTATTCTTCTTCATTTGATTCGACAAATTCATCCGAAAATAAAAGTTGAAATGCAAAAGAATAGCGAGGCATTTCCTGATGTTTCTTTGCATCAAATGAAAAAAGCCATTCAATTGAAACCGTTTTTGACTGAAATTCAAAGTAAATATTGTGCTGCAATTATTGATGAGTTTCAAGATACGGACAAAATGCAATGGGATATTCTTTCCTCTATTTTTTACTCCCATCTGAATTTATCGCTATTTGCTTTAGTCGGAGACCCAAAACAATCCATTTATCGCTTTAGAAAGGCTGATATTTCGACTTATTTAAGGGCAAAACAGCAATTGGGAGAGAATGCTCAGTTTGTCCTCAATACAAATTATCGAAGTCACCCCATGCTCTTAGAATCGCTTCACTTTTTTTTTGGAAGTGATAATCAACTTTTTACCTTTGAAGAAAGTAGTCAGCATATCGAATTTGAATCTATTCTTTCCGGTAAAGAAAAAGGGGATGATAGCTTAACCGGTCCCCGGCTACAGTGTTGTGTTGTGCAAGAGGAGGTCTATCAAAAAAGCGCTTATCCCTCATATGTGTCGGAAGAAAAAATGATATTCCCACATATTGCTGAGCAAGTCATTGCTTTAAATAAACAGGGAATAGAGTTCAGAGAAATCGCCATTTTAATCAAAGATCGATATCAAGCCCAAAGGCTTCAGTCATATTTACAAAAGGTGACAATCCCTTCGTATTCCCTTAGATCGAGCCATATTGCAAAAACGGCTTCCTATCGATTTTTATCTCTATTTTTAAGAGTGTTGCAAGCGCCATTTGATGAGAAAAAAATCAAAGAATGGATAAGCCATCCTTTTATGAAAGGAGCTCACAATATCTTCATTGATCAAGAAGAGTTTATATTATGGCAGAAGCGGTTAATTCAATTGCGAGAGATAGGATTGAAGAGAGGGCTTGCGTCGCTATTTAATTGTTTTTTTGCCTACGACGATGCTTTTTTTCTTTCCCAATTAACTGTCACCACTTCGTTAGATGATTATAGTGACTTGATCGTCCTGCTTGAAATGCTACTGTCTGAAAGTTTAGGGGTCGGGCCTGATTTAATTGGATTATCTCGCTTTTTAGAGGGATTAAGAACAAAAAATGCCGATGTATCGGCCCAGGCTCAGCGCAGATTGCTCGGACATAGCAATAGCGTACAAATTATGACGACCCACATGAGTAAAGGACTCGAATTCGAAGCCGTATTTGCTCTTGGGCCATCAATGCGAAATACAATGAATGAAGGAATTAGCTCACACTACATTGATGAACGAACGATATTAACAGTATCAAATGATAACGATCTTGAAACGCTTGATGAGGATAGTGAAAAACTACGGCAATTATATGTTGCTCTCACTCGAGCCAAGCAAAAACTTTTTGTGTTTATACCAATGGATATGAGGGGTAAAAAAAATGCAGAGAGTCGATTAAGCCCAATTGAAATTTTTCTTTTAAAAAGATTTTTTCAAGTGCATTCGCATGCTGATTTATTATGTAAAATAGATGAACTTACTTGGGATCAATTAAAGCCGCATTTATTCAACTTAAAAAATCAATGTAGTTTAGATTTTATCGTGTTATCTGAAAAGGAAATGCCCCTATATCAGGTTAAAACTGCAGCTATTAATATTCCCCAGCCAAAAGTTTCCCATATTGATTGGAGACCTAAATGGTTTTTTTCCTTTTCACACATTGCTGCTCTTTCAAAGCAAGATCACCTATTTACCGGAAATGAGCATCCTCCCAATGAGAAACCTTTATCAAATGAACCTCAATTTCCACAAGGAGCTGTTGTTGGAGAGCTCCTTCATGAGTTATTTGAGGTAATCATTCAAAAGGCTCTATACTATCCCTACCAAAGAAAAAGCATCGATCGAATGATAGAGAGACATTGTGAATTTACAATTTTAGCTCCCTATATTGAGCAAGTTTCTGTGCTGATTGATCGGGCTTTTCATATGACTTTAGCAGATGGATTCTGTCTTTGTGATGTCCCTCCTGCTTCTATGTTAGAAGAGGTTGAATTTATTTATCGGTATGAGGATCAAACCTACATAAAAGGGTTTATTGATTTGGTTTTTGAGTACGGGGATGCAATATATTTTATTGATTGGAAGTCCAATGATCTTGGACTAGGTGCGACTTGTTATGATACGAGTTGTTTAGAGGCCGCCATGATAGAGCATCAATATGATCTGCAAGCTGCGATTTATGCTGATGTCATTCATAAAGAACTTCAAAGACGCAATCAGTCGCCGACCAAAATGCGATTTGGTGGAGCGGTCTATTTATTTCTCAGGGGGCTCGCCTACGGTAAGGGAGTTTATCATTTTTTACCTGATCTAAATAGAATTTCTAAGTCAATTCATGAGGTAAAGTTATAATGGAGGAGATGACTCGGCTACTTCTTGATCGGAAAATTATTGAATTGATTGATCTTTATTTTGCAGAAAACTTGGAACAGTTTGCCGGGGAGTTGAGCCAAGAGCAAAAAGTTTTTATTGCAATTTTGATGGCAATGTCACGCAATGGGCATGTATGTATGAAAGTAAAACCAAAGGTTGATCTATCTGCATTGGAATTAGACGATTCCATGAAATGGGATCTGGAGGCGCGGTTAGCTGAAGTCGTGAATTATCTTCCGCCCTCAATTATGAGTGAGGCAGATGCAATTGCCGGTGATGCTAAACCTATGATTTTAGATAGGGAATTTATTTATTTTCATCGCAATTGGATGTATGAACGAGAGATAGAGTTTCATGTGAATCGGTTAAATAAGAACAAGGTGAACCGATGCAGTCATGAGTATGAAATACATATCGATCGGATAGCGGGATTAAATGAACTTCAAAGGCAAGCGGTTAAGGCTTCATTTGAAGAATCTATTTTGATTATTGCGGGAGGTCCGGGATGTGGTAAAACATATGTAGCAAAAAAGATCATTGAATGTTTTCAGCAATTATCGAAAGTGCCAATAAAAATTGAAGTCTGTGCTCCTACGGGAAAGGCCGTTCAGAATATTGAAAAATCAATTCAAGGGGATGGTGATTTAGATATTCATTTTGGGACATTACACTCTCTTTTAAAATTCAATCCGCAATGCTATAAGCAAAAAGACAGCGCATTTATTGATGCTAATATTATTCTGGTAGATGAATGTTCAATGATAGATGTAAAGCTATTTTCTCAATTGTTAGCTTCAATCCATCCTTCATCCCAATTGATTTTGCTGGGAGATCCCAATCAACTTCCCCCTGTTGAATCGGGTACAATTTTTAATGATCTCTGTTTATATTCGCCCATAAAAAAGGTCATTCTAACTGAGTGTTTAAGAACTAAATCTCAGGATTTATTGAGATTGGCACATTTATTTTTCGAGCCGCGTGCAAGTCAGTTATTGAAGAAGATCCAAGGGGAAAATAATCAAACATTTTCATTTCATTCTCTTCATGACGTTCATGGTGAGCTTCTAAAGAGTTATGCGGAAAATTTATTCTTTCCTAATCCCGCAAATGCCCGGTTTTCAGAGATTGAATCTGCTTTTATGGAGAAGAAAATCTTGTGTTCCCATAATCGAGGATTATATGGATCGACTCACATCAATCGAATGATTATGCAATATTTATTAAAAGAGGTTTTGGATGATACATCTTTAGCGATTCCCATTATTTTGACAAAAAACTATCCGAAGCTAAGGTTAATGAACGGAACCCAGGGGATTTGGGTTAAAGATGGAGATCAAGAGCTCTTTTATTTTTCTGAAATAAGTGGTTTTAGATCGATTCCAAAAATGTTATTGCCAGCTCATGATTTGGCTTTTGCGATATCAATTCATAAAAGTCAGGGAAGCGAATACCAAGATATCATCATGCTTTTAGATGATGAAATGGAGGGAATTGGAAGAGAATCTATTTATACCGGAATTACTCGGTCTAGGCGCTCCATTCAAATTTATGCGAGTCAAAGAACACTCGAGGGAGCCATTCAACGCTCCTCATTAAGGCAATCGGGTCTCAGATTTTCTCATTAGATTGAAGGGAGAAAGCTCTCCACGCGGCCCGGGCGAAAACCGTCCACAAAATTTCCCTATTCATGGAGATGAGTTTTTAGTGGGTGATCCGCTCTATCATCTGAGCCATGATATCTCTTTTACCAACTAAACCAACTCGATGAACAATCGCTGCATGATCCAAATCAGCAGTAAAAGCGGGCCGCATATTATATGTCTTATCGAGTAAATCCCATTTAAACTGTTGGGTTTCGATGAGGGCTGATAAGATGTCTTGATCTCCCATATGGAGGTGGTTTTTAGTTTGCACTTCTTCCTTCCATGCGTGTAGAATAGGAGAATTTTTCTCATAAAGAATCACGCCGGAATTGAAAAGGTCAGTTCTTGTTGTCTCCAATGCAACTGCAAATGGTGTATCCATATTAAATAAAGAATTTAATGGCATTTTGACTTCACAATCAAGGTCTAGATAGAGAGATTTTTGAAATGGGGTCAATTGCAAGACAAAAGGTTTCAAGAACCAACTCTGTCTTGCAGTCCAAAGATCACCATTATATTGCCTTTCCCATAAAGCAATACGTTCCTGAGTGATTTCCGATTGCCCGGCAATCGAAAATGCAGGAGGATTAAAGGGGATTAATTGGGCTCGTTGTTCACACCAAGATCGCATTTTAGGGCTGAGGCCGTTATCTATAATGGCGATGGGAAAAACATTTGTTTTTTGGATGTTGTCAATCCACCAAGGAATCATCCATTCAATGGTTTGATTTGAATAACAGAGAATACCTTTTGATTGTTGCATATGAACTGCGATAGAGAATCAAAAAAAATCCCACTTAAAAGCATTTCTATAGTGGAAAGCTAAGTGGGATTGATAAACTGAGCACAACAAATAAGCTAGACAGTTTTGATGAGCTTAGCTGCTGATGATTTAACTCGGTTTGCTTTATTTTTCTTAACAATATTATTTTTAACGCCTTTGTCAATCAAGCTGTTGATCCGATTGAGTTCTTGTGGAAGTTTTTCCTTATCACCGGATTGGACATAAGCTTTGAGGGCTTTTAGAGACGTTTTAATACGCGATTTAAAAGACTTATTGAGTAGATTTTTTTTATCGCTTTGAATTTTTCGTTTTAAAGCTGTAGGTCTTTTTTGTTTTTTACCATTTTTTTCGTTGGCCATTTTTCCTCTATAAAGTTCTCGTCTTATAATGACTGACTATTAACCTGAGTTGTGATCTTTTCCTCCTGATCATCGAGAAATGATCTGCCAAACGCATCGTCTTTTCTCTTATAACAACAACTTGTTCAGTTACAAACTTGCAGTGACTTTTCTGGAGGAAAAAATCACAACTCAGGTTATTACTATACCACTATTAGATAAATTTCGTAAAGTAAGAGTTAATAGCAAGAGTAAAAAGGGTGTAAAAATGGGCTTACATTTGTTTCAGGGGGTTTTCAAAAAAATTAGAGATAAAAGGGATGGGGCATTCCATTTTGTTTGGCTATTGCTTATGATTGCCTCTTCGATGGGGATGGTTTGGGCTGTAGGCAAGTCTGCTTATAATCTCTATCAATTCTCCCGGTTGTCAACAAGGGTAGAAGGAAAAATTTTAACGTGGAACATCAAGGAGGCATCTGCCGGAAAGTATATTTTGAAGGCTCAATACCGCTATCACTATAATGGGCATATTTTTGTAGGAGAGCAAAGCTTTGCCACACCGGTTTTTAATAATGCCCATAGCGCTCAGTATGTTCTTGATAAATACAAGGTTGAAGAATGGCCCGTTTGGGTTGTCAAATCCCGTCCCCACGTTTCGGTCATTCAAAGGGAATTTTCAATTAAATTACTCGTTCAGGCGCTTCTCTCTATGGGATTAGTTATTTATTTTGTTTGGTTTAGGATGTATGTCCACTCGATGTTCAAGACGGATATGGCCTAGTTTTTTATTTGGATAACCATGTTAAGAAGGTTTCAAAATAGGGTTGGATGTTCTCTTTAAGGGAAGGGGGCGTATATCGAAAACTTCCATTTTGATGAAGGTCTATTAAATCATTTTTAAAATAATATTTACGTGCTATTCGATCTCTTAATGGTTTTGGAAGGGATTTATAGGTAAAAGAGGCTTCTTTAGGCATGGTCAAATCAATTCGCGGTCCTTGACGATAGTGATTTAAATCAGGAATGAGATCATAAAAATAGCCTTTTTGAAATCGGTTCATATCAGTAAAATAATAAGTTAAATTTGAAAAGGGGCGGACATGCGGATTAATTTTCTTAAAATTAAATTGGTTAAGATGAAATAGCCAAATCACCTGATAGTTAAGCGATTCATAATCTTTAGTCCGTTGCATTAGGTGATCCAAAGAAATCGCAGAGCATTGGACCTCAAAAATAATATTAACTTCGGGCCAGATGACATCAGCTATTCTTCGAATTTGTTTGAGAGGAAATTCGAGCTGGGCGCCTCGAATCAGACGCTTTAGGTATTCTTGGATGGCTTTATGCTCTTTTGACTTAGATGCGTGAAAGCAGGAGGATGGATGAAAATGATAAAAATGAGCTCTTTTATAGAGTCCCTTTTTGACTTTCATTGGTGAGAGGCATTCCGGACATGTAAATAGGTCTTCTTTTCTAGCTTCTTTAGCTTGGACAATCCGGTCTTTGAAAAAAGCTTTGTCAATCATATGAGATTCAACCCACTTTTATTTTTTGACTTGACTTTTAGAATGATAAGAGTGAGAATTTTAAATGCTATACGTATAGAGCTTTTATTTAAATAACGATATGACAAAGTCTCAAGACAATTCTTTATTCGATCCTCAATATCAACAAAAAGTTGAGGAACTCGTCTCAATTGCTAAAGATCAAGGATTTATTACTTATGAAGAGATCAATGATGTCCTTCCGATGTCATTTGATTCTGCTGAACAAATTGATCAGGTGCTGATTTTTCTCAGCGGCATGGATATCCAAATCCTGAACCAAGTGGAAGTCGAAAGACAAAAAGAGCGCAAAAAAGAAATTAAAGAACTTGAGGCACTCCCAAGACGATCCGAAGGGACATCGGATGATCCTGTCCGGATGTATCTAAAGGAAATGGGATCAGTTCCCCTGCTGACACGGGAAGAAGAAGTTGAGATTTCAAAGCGCATTGAAAAAGCGCAAATGCAGATAGAAAAAATCATTATGCGTTTCCGCTATTCTTCTAAAGAAACGATTTCGATTATTAACTATTTGATTCACAGTAAAGAGAGATTTGACCGCATTGTTGCGGAAAAAGAAATTCATGATAAGCAGAGCTTTTTTAAAAGGCTTCCTAGGTTAGCTGAATTACTTTTGCAAGAAGATCTTATTTTAGAAAATTTACTCAGAGAGCTTCATCGAAATATCAGTACTAAAATGGATACTTTGAGAATCAATGAAGAGATAGAAAAAAATCGCATTCGCACTCAGTCATATTTGAGACAGATGCATTTTCGATACTCTCTCATTGAGGACTTCGGTGAAATTATTTTGACAGCCTACGATTGCTTTGTTCAATTGGAGAAGCAAATTCAAGAACTGACTCCAAGAGCAGATAAAAATAGGTTTGCAAAAGCTAAATTGCTTGCAGCTGAACGCAAATTGCGCAAAAGAGAATTGGCGGCCGGGCGAACGCTGGATGAATTTAAGAAAGATGTCAGAATGCTTCAAAGGTGGATGGACAAGAGCCAAGAAGCAAAGCGCGAAATGGTCGAATCTAACCTTAGGCTCGTGATTTCGATCGCGAAAAAATATACTAACCGAGGCCTTTCTTTCCTTGATTTGATTCAAGAGGGAAATATGGGGTTGATGAAGGCCGTTGAGAAATTTGAGTACCGCCGTGGATATAAGTTCTCAACCTATGCGACTTGGTGGATTCGTCAAGCGGTAACGCGAGCGATTGCCGATCAAGCGCGAACAATCCGAATTCCGGTCCATATGATCGAGACGATCAACAAAGTCTTGAGGGGCGCTAAAAAATTAATGATGGAAACCGGTAGAGAACCCTCTCCGGAAGAGCTCGCTAAAGAATTGGGCTTGACTCCCGAGCGTGTTCGGGAAATTTATAAAATTGCTCAGCATCCTATTTCACTTCAAGCTGAAGTGGGCGATAGTGGTGAGTCTCAATTTGGGGACTTCCTGGAAGATACGGGAGTTGAATCTCCTGCTGATGCAACCGGTTATACCATTCTAAAAGATAAGATGAATGAAGTTTTGGATACTCTCACAGATCGTGAAAGGACCGTTCTCATTGAACGCTTTGGCTTGCTAGACGGAAAGCCGAAAACGCTCGAGGAAGTTGGGATTCGCTTTAAAGTGACAAGAGAGAGGGTGAGGCAAATTGAGGCTAAAGCTCTGAGAAAAATGCGCCATCCGACAAGATCTAAACAACTTCAAGCCTTTTTAGAAGCTGTTGAAAAGGTCAAAGATATGTAAGTTGCTTGTTTTAAGTGGCTTAAAAAACTTCTGTAGATAGAGGAGGTTTTTGGATAGTTGAGGAATGTTGGCCATCATCTCATTGGCCGCGTGGTTCAAAAAAATTCTAAAAAACATTTTAGAAAAATCTTTATTCATGTTACAATAATACTATCAAATTACCTACCTTTAATCAGATTATCTGATTATTACCCTAAAAAGGGCAGCTTGAAAAAGTTGCCCTTTTTTTATTCGAGTTATATTTTCTTCAGAAATCACTCATTGTCAATGTCTTGTGTCTAATGATGGCCTCGTAAGAGGTAGAGTTTTTGGGTTGATCTGCTATTAGTAATAGGGCAGAGATGGGGTAAATCGACCAAGCGGGAATGCCGCGGCGATAAAAAATAGATCTCTTGAGTCACGAGCGGTATAGATAAAGGGGTCATGGAGCGTAGCGGATTCGAACCGCTGGCCTCAACAATGCCATTGTTGCGCTCTACCAACTGAGCTAACGCCCCAAAAGAAGGATCGATCTGCACAAAGTATACCGAAAAGAGTTGAAGCATTCAACTCATTTCGGTATACATAAACGAATCCAATAGTCCTTGAGAGTCAAAAATCTCGCCCTATGCGTGGAGAAGATTTTTTTACACCGGCTTTTGAGTCATGAGTAGTATGAAATGGAATCGGTATGAATATTTTTGATAAGGCTGAATTAATTCCTCCCGATCCAATTTTTGGGCTTGTTCAAACCTTTAATGATGATATTAGGCCTAATAAAGTGGATTTAATGGTGGGTGTTTATCGAGATGAGCATCTTAAATGTAAAAGCATGGATGTCATCCGCAAAGCAATTTCAATCATTGCGCAAAAAAATGAAAGTCCAAATTATTTGCCCTTTTTAGGAGATGCTACTTATCTCAAACTGACATCACAGTTATTATTTGGGGCGCATTTTGAGACATATCGCGATAGAATCATTGCAGCGCAGGGCATTGGTGGAACAGGTGCTCTTCATATTGCGGGTAAGTTTTTGCAGACAATGGGATGCCGTACAATGTATGTTCCGGATCCTACATGGGAAAACCATCTTAAAATCTTTAAATATCTTGGATTTGAGCTAAAAACCTATCCTTATTTCAGTATCGAAAAAGGCAAGTTGTTAATAGATGAACTAAAAAGCACTTTTTCTCTGCTTAAGGAAGGGGATGTCGTCCTATTACAGACAAGTTGCCATAATCCTTCGGGCCATGATCCATTGATAGAGGATTGGAAATGGATCAGTGAAGAGATGAAAAAAAGAGGGGCCATTGCGTTATTTGATACGGCATATCAGGGATTTAAAGTGAGTTTAGAAGAAGATGTTCTTCCAATCCAATATTTTATTCAGGAAGGGAACTCTTTTTTATCGACGCTATCATTTTCCAAGAATTTTTCACTCTATTGTGAGCGTATTTCATCATTATTTATCGTACTCTCCGATCCCTCTTCCTATTCTCGTGTTGAATCTAATATCAAGTCGATTATTCGTGGGACTTATTCCAATCCCCCCCGTTTTGGTGCTGAGGTTATTAAGACCATTTTATCGGATTCAACTCTAAAGGCGGAGTGGATAGTGGAATTGAGTCATGCTAGAGAGAGAATTCAAAAAATGCGTCGAGAGTTAGCTCATGCTCTCAAACAGGCCATTCCGGAACGAAATTGGGAATCATTGTCTTTGGCACATGGAATGTTCTCCTTTATCGGATTGGAGCCGAACCTCGTTAAACAATTGAGAGAAGAATATGGGATTTACATGACGGGAAAGGGAAGAATCAATGTCTCGGGTCTCAATGCTTCTAATCTTTCTATTGTTATCGATGCCGTTAAGCAAGTTATAGAAAAAAAGAACTTCAAATGCGATATGTAAAAACTTATCTAATGATAGCCGCATTCCTTTTGATTTTATTTAGCCTAGGTCGGGCGGCTCATGATCGAATTCATGCTGTTGGAGGGGAAATAGGTGCTGTTATCTCATCAATCAAGCCCGAAGTGGATCGTGAAAAAGCTCAGTTATTAGCGAGAATTGATGAATTATCGGTTGAAAAGCATCTTTTAACTGAGATGATGAGTCAATTAAATGAAGAACAGTTATCTGATCGTCTCTTATCCCATCAGATCGAAAGGTTTTTTGAAATTAGTCAACAAGACTCATCGGATTACAAGTCGGCACAAGCATTAAGGCAGCAGGCTAGAGATTTGGGGTCTCGAATCAATAGTCAAATGCGCTTCATAAGAGCTAAAGTTGTCTATCGCGAGCCGGGGACTTGGGGGAGTTATTGTTGGATCAACCGCGGGAGTGAAAATGGGGAAGGTGTTTTATCAACGAATAGCCCTGTTGTCCTTGGTGAAAATGTCGTTGGCGTTGTCGACTATATAGGAAAGTATAAAAGTCGAGTGCAACTAGTCACTGATTCAAGGCTGCCGATATCGGTCCAAGTTCTGCGTGGAAGCGAGCAAAACTTGAATCTGCTTCAACACATTGAAAGGGCATATGAGCTCCTTGCTAATCGTAGTGATTTATCGATCAGGGATGAAGAGAAGGAGATCCTATTAGATTCCATGAAAAAATTATCTGCGCATTTAAAACAAAATGTAGGGGATTGCAAATTAGCAAAGGGCGAGATTTTTGGTTCGAGTTTTTCGCTCTTCAGACGGAAAAAAATGACATTAAAGGGTGTAGGATTTAACGCAGATTTAGGGCTTGCCGATCGGCATCAAAAAGTTAGCGATATCGTAGATAAGGGGGATTTACTTGTCACAACGGGAATGGATGGTATTTTCCCTGAAGGATTTCATGTTGCTATTGTCACTGAAGTCGAGAAAGTGAGGGAAGCTGATATTGCCATTCATTTAGAAGCTAAGTCGACGTTGATCAATTTAGAAGATATTCGTTATGTAGAAATTTTACCCTCATTAAAGCTTGAAAGAGATTTTTGCATTGATTCGATGTAAACCTATTTTACTTCTCTGTATTTTACTGAGTTGCAGTAGATTTTTTGCCGATAATACTGCAAAGCGCTCTTTATCTATTCATCAGTATCGCCCCTTTGTCGTGCTCATCTGCTCATATAATAATGAAGTCTATGTGAAAAAAAATCTGGAATCGGTTTTTTCTCAATCATATAAGAATTTTAGGGTGATATATGTCGATGATCACTCATCAGATTCGACCTATTGCAAAATGATGGAGATGGTTAGGAACAAACACAACCCTTGTAAGGTTCAGGTTTACCGCAATTCACAAAATCTGGGGGGAATGTTTAATACATATCGAGCTGTCCATTCGATGAGAAATTGGGAAATTGTTGTGATCCTTGATGGAGATGATTGGTTCCCCCATCCGGATGTATTAAAGAATCTCAACTCCTATTACCAATCAGATAATGTTTGGCTTACCTATGGACAATACCGAGAATGGCCATCCGGACGGATCGGTCTAAATGCCCCGTGCTCAATAGAAGAACTGAGGCATGCCCAATTGAGAAAAAAAGTCTGGAAGACTTCCCATCTACGTACCTTTTATGCCGGCTTATTCAAAAAAATTCATAAAAATGACTTAATGCATCAGAAGAAATTTATTTCGGCATCTGCAGATCAAGCTTTTATGCTCCCGATGCTTGATATGGCTAGGGAACACGCCTTCTTCATTCCGGAAGTTATGTATATATATAACAAATCAAATGCCAATAGCGATTTTAGACATAAGGCAAAAGAACAATTAGACATGAAGGCGTATATTCGACAATTGCCCCCCTATCCAATCCTTCAGACGCATCCCGCTCGGTAGCGGAGTGAAAGTATAGGCATAAGTTTCTTGTCGAATGGCGTAAAATGGATCGTTGTGTGTTGACATTAACGCTTTATCAATCAGTGACTCTAAATCAGCGCATTGGCCAAAGTGAAGGCAGTAACCGCAGCGATGAAGATATAGAGGGCCTTTATCTAAGTGTTGTTTCTCAGAGTGAACGATAAATATCATGGGCCGGTTAAAAACCAAAAAATCGTAGCCTATCGAAGATGTATCTCCAATATAGAGATCAACGGAATTTAGAATAGGGTGAATAATCGGAAGGTCATTGACAAAGGTAATATGGGGAAGGTCTTCGAGTTGATAGAGGACACTCAGAAGATGTGGATCAGACAGGGATAGTGTATTTGGATGGAGCTTGATTAGGATATCATAGTGTGAAAGGCACTTGAATGCATTAAGCTCTTCAATCAGCAAATGGGTTTCTGAGGCGGGTTGCCAAGTGGGCGCATACAAAATACGGTATTTATGTTTCTCGGAATTCAAGAGTTGTTTTTTTGCGTCTGCTTTCAATCGAATCTGAACATTTAGTTGGTTGTTCTTAAAATATTCATATCGGTAATGACCCACTTGGATTATTTTAGCATGATGTGAAAGTGCATTTTTATCTCTAAGAAAATCAATCATTTTATTCCCATAAACCAACAAATAATCGTCATCGGCAAGAGCCTCCATAAAAAATGAATGCGCTCCTTTATCAGAATTTCCATGTGGGCACCAGATGGGCTGGAGGGGGTGTCCTATTAAATGCTCTAGTGGGAATAGGCTCACTTGAGCCATTTTTTTGGGGTGACATGTAATCACAGCAAGAAGATTTGGCAGGGCATTTCGAATCGTGCTTTGTTCATACAGAGTAAAAATCTTCAGATGGGGATAATATTTTTTGGCTTGAAGCACGAGTGACGCATCGTCAATGATGAGTGGAATGTCGAGCAGAGATGCAAGGGGAGCAAGGTGATCGAGATGGTGCATATAATTCCCAATGAGATAGGCTGCAATATGGCTTAACTTAAGAAAGGATTCATTTGAAAAGTTGTCATCATCTGATCTCAATCTGTTTTTCATGCAGCTTTATTGGAATCAATCTCTTTAGTCAATATCTGTTGCTTCATTTTCTGTGTTTTGACGGGGACTTGAGGGGGCGATATGATGTTTTTTAAGCAGGACGTTTTATCTTTCATCTCTTGATTCAAGGCATCAATTTGGCTGAGAAAAAAGGCGGTATCACATTCATCATCCGATTCTAATGAAAGGACTTGAGTATGAATTGATACAATCTCATTTTTGATCTGTTCTATTCTTTGTCTAACTTCTGCCAATCCTTCCATGTCACCCTTTAAAATAAAGGATTCTTCAATGGCATAAAGTGAGAGAATTTCTCTTAAAAAAGAGATTTCTTTTTTAAAGAGATCGATGGGTTGCAAAGAACCGTCTGACTCGTTACTGTGATAGGCTGAATTAGACAAGGAACACCTTTTTATTAAATCTGAATGGTAGAAGTTATTATGAATGCTTTATCTGATTTCATACATGCCATACGCCAATGGTTTTATCAACATAAAAGAGAGCTCCCCTGGAGGAAAAATCCAACGCCTTATTCTGTATGGGTTTCCGAAGTTATGCTTCAGCAGACGCAAGTCAATGTTGTAATCCCCTATTATCTAAAATGGTTGGATCGGTTTCCAACCGTTGAGGCCCTCGCTGGGGCTTCAGAGGAGGAGGTGATTAAAATATGGGAAGGTCTTGGGTATTATTCAAGGGCGAGGGGCTTATTAAAAGGAGCTCAAGAAATTGTCAGAAAATTTCAAGGGGAGATTCCAAATGATCGAGCTCAATTGGAATCTATTCCGGGAATAGGGCCATATACATCCGGAGCCATACTCAACTTTGCTTTTCATTGTAAAGCTGATGCAATTGATGGGAATGTCATGAGGGTTTTATCGCGATTATTCGCGGTGGAGGCTGATATATCGATTGCGCGAACTAGGCAAGCCTTCCGAGAAATATTGATGGATCTATTAGAGCCCAATCGCTCTTGGGAGATCATGGAAAGTTTAATTGAACTGGGAGCTTTGGTTTGTCAAAAGACGCCTCAGTGTCATCGCTGCCCCGTAGTCGATCATTGTATTGCTCATAAGCGAGGGATACAGATGCATCTCCCCCAAAAAAAGAAGCAAGCTAAAATTACGCACCTTCATCGACAAACAGTGGCTCTTTTATGGGATGAGAAGGTGTTGTTAATCAAGCAGAATGAAAAATTGATGAGGAATTTATGGTGTTTTCCTTATTTTGAAAGTGATCGGCAATATACGATCAATGAATTAAGGCAAGAGGTTGTCCGGCGATATGGACATGAAATCGATTTTTTAGATCAAATGGGAACCATTGAGCATGGTTTTACGCGTTATAGAGCCACCTTATATCCCTCAATTTGGAAAATCAGCCAATTCAAAAAAGAGGTTCAGGTCCAATTAATGCCCCAATTTGAATGGATACCGCTAGATCGGCTTAATGATATTCCATTTCCAAGTGGGCATCGCTTGATTAAAGAGAGACTTGTCTCCAATTTGATAATCAATTAGTCTAATACCGTTCTTAAATTTAGAGGTGGCCTATGTCTCATTTAGATGATCGCTTAATCAATGCTCTCACTGAACCTCAAAAGGGGATCAAAGAGATGATTATAGAAAGTATGCGTTATATTTTTGCGGGAATTTTGTTTTCGGCAATTTGTATTTCCGGTTTTTATTTTCTTTTCACTAGTCGTGCACATAAAGAAAATGATTTTATTGCCTTTGAGGCATTAAAACACGAGTTTCAGGCTCAAAATGATTCACAAATCAAACAATTGGAAGGTTTTGGGAAAAAATACCCTGAATTAAAAATGCAAATAGAACATTTAATGGCCAAAACATGCATCGAAAATAATAAGATGCCCGAGGCTTTGCTGCATGCTGAAAAGCTGCTCTCATCAGCCTCTGAAAAGACGCAAGTTTATCAGGATTTTTCAAGAACATCACTATTAATAGAAGAAGGCTCATTTCCTGCTGCATTAAAGGCTGCGCTTGATTTGAAAACGCGGTTATTATCAAACGCTAAAGAGTCGAAACAGGCTATGTTTGCTCAAATTTTATTATTCAATCAATTGAGAATTGCTTTGATGTATCGCGAGCTTGGAAAGGTGCAGGAAGAGCTAATGGCGTTAGAAGAGCTCAATGGGTATTTATCTCAAAATGAGCAATATCAGAATTTCAATTTGCCTGCAGAATCAATGACTAAATTTCAAAAGCACCTTCAATCGGGACAGGTGTCTCTTTTAGATTTTATTTCTATGAGACAAAAAACGTTATCCCCTCAGCCAACGTGACTTGGGTTTGCTGTAAACTCGCAACTCAGGTTATAAAAAAGGGGAGCAAAAGCCCCCTTTCTATTCTTTATGCGTTTCATCTAAATGGCCATGTAAATGAAGCCCTTTATGATGAGCGGTATCTTTGTGGATAGATTTTCCTCCCATTAATCCAAGGAAAAGGAAAACGACAGGTGCAATCAGTACAGAGAGAACAAGAAGAATCACCCCAATCACAATTTGAGTGACTTTTTCTTGTTTACAGGTAAAACCTAAGATAAATCCCATAAATTTTTCAGTATATTGTGGGACAAGCATGCCTATAACGCCGCCAAGGGCACAGATAAAAATGCTCCAACCTTCAATTTTCCATATATAACTAAAAAGAGCAGCTAATAGAAATGAGAGGCAGAAGAAAGCTTCAAATTTGTACTTTTTTGCTACATTCTCAATCTCTTGTACTGTAAAGCCTTGCTTGCCATCCTGATTTTTTGCCATAACACGACCTTTACTTTTGAGGTGCATTCGAAATAGATATCCCACCCCTTAGGTAAGATGCCTATTTCTCCCATGAAATGGGGATTTTGACCTCTCTTATTCTTCTTAATTTCAAAATATATGCTTTGGGGTTTTTAATCAATAATATCAAATAAATTTTTTACAATCTTAATTATTTAATAATTAGTTATTTGTATGCCGTTCATAATTCAATAGTTGGAATTTTTAGCTCGACTTTGCAACTTTTTGGACCCGAAGGCCTCGAGATATTTGTTTTCGGGGGAGTTATTAAAACCGGGAAGGGGTTTTCCCGGTTTTAATAATCTCCTAGCTCGACCTACGGTCGAGCGTCCGAGAGCAAATAGACGAGGCAGGCGGGCCCAAAAAGTTGCAAAGTCGAGTTTAGAATCCGGAGCGCCGATGCTCGATCAGGCTGAAGGCCCTTCATTTTTGCGTAAGGTGAGAAAATAACTCTTGAACGGGGGCTAAGCTGCAATCTCCCTGCTTCAGCTGGGAGTTCACGCGGCCGGGCGATGTGATAGCCAATATTCCTTAACCGTTAAAAAATCGCCCCTATTCATGGGGGGGATTTTTTAATCACTCTCGGTATAGTTATTTTTTTTTGCTTTTTTTGATTTGCTATTTTATTCTCTAGCGACGACTTAATATGAGTTGGTTTTGGCAATTGAATGGATAAAATTTCTTATTTTCAAGTTCTATATTATTTAAGGTTTGGCCGGATTTTAGCCGGATTTTCTTTTTGCCTTGCTTTGGGGTTTTTATGTGTCTCTCTTTTTTCAAGTCCAAAGATGGAACAATTATCCCAAGATCAGTGCCACATTAACAGGGAAATTGATCGAAGTGTTGCAAAGATTGAATCTTTCAATTTGGGCCCCCTTGCTATTAGTAGAAATGAGACGGATATTCCTATTCCGGATATTATTAATCATCTCAAGTTATTAGCGCTCAATGACAGGCCCGATGCGGATCGGGACTCTATGCAGTATGTTATTGGAATCCAAAATACGGATCAAAGCCGTACCATTAAGCCGCATGAAAGAGTTTATTTAGGATTTAGTGAATTAGATAGGGGGAAACTCTATTTTGAGGATATCCCGTCTCCAATATGGATTCGCTTGGATCAAGAAGATCAAGGAGTCATATTGGAAGTGGGGCTTGACGTGATTGATGAGATGGGGGATCGACTTGTTGAAAGTCGCCGTTATTACCCGATGGGTGTGGCAATTTCTAAAGAGTCGGTATGTGATTTAACAACTCAGCTTTGCGCCAAGTATTTAATGCGTAGCACCTTATTGAATCCCGATCAACTTTATGAAAAATATGGAGATGATGCGCATCGGGATAAACAGGGAAAATATCGATTACAAATTGACCCACAAAATGAGCAAGATGTTATATTCATATCCTTCAAGGAGCCGTTATTTTTTCGAGAGGGGCGATTGTCTTTTGAAAAGGGATCAGGGCCGGTTGTTCAATTGATGCAAGTTGAAGGGCGTGAAGCCCGGTTCCAGGTGTGGAGTGAAAATGGTTTAGAAAAAACCCGTGTTAGTTTGAATTTGGAACAACCTTCGGTAATCGATTTTAATTTTGAAGATGTGATCAAACGCATCCGCAAACGAACCGGTACATCCATATCGTGTCTGCTTGGGAATAAAAATACGCTTCTAAAAAAGGGCGATTGGGTACTGCACACTAAACTTGGGTGGAAGATTATTAAAACACCTAATGATTTCAATGATTACTTAACGGGTAAATTAATCGGCGAATTATTTGTTTTCGACGCTCTTGAAAAAAGAGAGGGGCAATCCGTTGTGATTGGAAATCTTTTTGACAAGACGCGATCGATATCGCAACAAGTAGCACTTAATTTTTCGGAAAAGAAAAAAAGAGGCATTTTAGGAGATACGAAAAAAGAATTTCCCGATGAGATGATCAATGACATGAGTTTTGATGATTCGGATATGGAGTTTGATTATTTTGACTTTGATTTTTAAGAAAAGCTTGAGTGATACATGAAAATAAAAATTGGCAGAGCATTTATTATTGTAATCTCGCTGATCTCTTTGTCAGTTTTATCCGCCATTTCGATTGATGAAAAAATGGGGCAGCTCGGTTCAAATGAAATCGAAGAGGGCTTTGATATTGAAGCAGAAGTTAAGCAGCTCAATCCAAAGTTATCTCAGTTGCGACAGCAACTTAAGGCGCAGTATCAACAGATTGATCTCTTAATTCAAAACCATGCTCATGATCATGAGTTTCAAGCTCTACTCTCTCAAATCAATCAAGTCAAAGAGCAACTTTATCAAAGCGAATCGGATTGGAGGCAAAAGGCACTCCAAAATACGCGTGAAGATGGTGAGGGGTATGGTTTATGGGATCAGGAAGAGACAACAGTATCGCAATTGATTTTGGAGTATGGATCAAGTGATTATCTCTATGTGATTCCCCCTGATTTAGCGGCAAGCAAACTAAATCTTCACTCAGGGATTCCCATTCCAAGGGAATCGTGGAGTGATTTGATTGAAATCATTCTTGCCCATAATGGCATAGGAATTGAGCAGGTTAATCCCTATACTCGGAAGTTGTTTTCCTTAAAGAAAGATTTAGTTTCCGCTTCAATCATTACAAATGACTACGAGCATTTATTGAGTTTGGCCGATTTAACGCGCGTGATTTATATCTTTTCGCCGCTTCCGGAGCACTTTAAAAATGCGTATCATTTTCTCGAGCGTTTCAGAGATCCGTCTCGAACATTTGTCTACACAGTGGGAAATAAAATCTCCCTTGTTTCAACAAAGGAAGAGGTATTAAAACTCGTTCAACTCTATCAATCCGTATGGGAAAAGGGCGATGAAAAGATCACGCGTATTGTTGGATGTAGCAAAATCAAAACGGAAGAAATGCAAAAAATTCTGAAAGCGTTTTTCGGTAGTGTGATGGAGTCCGATCGCTATTCAATGGCAAAGGGGATTAATGACATTTCCATTCTACCCCTTGCCAATGAACATTCGCTTGCTATTGTAGGAAGTCGAGATTTAGTGTTAAAAGCAGAGCAGATTATTCAAGATACGGAAACTCAATTTGAAATTCCTTGTGAGATGACACTCGAGTGGTATAACTGTAAACACAGTGATCCCAATGACCTTGCCGAGGTATTGCAAAAGGTTTATTCCTCGTTAATTTGCTATTCGTTAAATGATAAAAAAAATGAAAAAATCGATGCGCAACAAAATGTCAATATCGATATTTCCGATCCCGAATACCCACCGCCGCCCTATATTGAGGACAATATTATCAATGCGCCTAATCCGGTCAATCCTCCGGCAGCGCTTTCTACTGAAGAAACAAAGAAATCTAAGGTAGCGCATACGCGCAATTTTATCCCTTATCCCAAAACCGGTGCCCTTATGATGGTCGTGAGAAGGGATACTTTCGGTCAGATTAAAGAATTGCTAAAAAAATTGGATGTACCAAAGAAAATGGTTCATGTTGAGGTGCTTCTTTGTGAGAAGAAAGTCACTTACAACACAAATACGGGGCTCAATTTATTGAAGCTCGGTTCGGCAGCATCGAATATACGCCAAACGGGAATCGATTTTGATGCTTCTGCAAGTGCAATTCCTAAAGGACTTTTCTCATTTTTTATTTCTCGCCCAAAGACAAGATCTTCAATCCCCGCATTTGATATCACATATAATTTTCTAATGTCGCAGGATGATATTCGGATCAATTCTTCTCCTTCAACGACAATGATTAATCAAACGCCGGCCACAATTTCTTTAGTTGAAGAATTATCGGTCAATTCCGGAGCTGCGCCGATCAATAATAATCAAAATATTACGTTTGAGAAGGCATATATTCGTAAACAATATGGAATTACGATTTATATGACACCGACCATTCATGAGCCGGATCCGGGGGACGAAAATCAACAAACACACGTGACATTAAAGACGAACATCACATTTGATACGCAAAAAAGTGATATCAATGATCAGCCCAAAGTGGATCGAAGGCATTTGGAAAATCAAGTTCGGGTTGTTGATGGCCAAACAATCGTTATAGGGGGCCTTCGCCGGAAAACAAGTGATGACTCTAATGAAAAAGTCCCATTCCTTGGAGAAATCCCCGGGATTGCAAAATTATTCGGATTTTCTAGAATGACAGATGAGTTGACTGAGATGTTTATTTTTATCACGCCCAAAGTGATTAACGATCCTTATACTGATATGGAAAAAATTAAAGAGGAAGAGATTAAAAGACGAGCCGGTGATTGTCCCGAATATTTATGTCGATTGCTTGAAGCGCAGAAAGCTCAAAAACAAAAGTTATTTGCTCAAAGTTTTAAACTTATCTTTGGAAATATGAATGACTAATCTCAAAAACAACGCCCTATCTGCTGATATGCTCCGGGAATATGCAGATCGTTATGGGATGATTTTTTGCGATGACCTTTCTCGTTTCCCTTTGATTCAAGATAAAATACAAAAGATCCCTTACGCTCTTGCGAAAGAAAAAAAGATTTTGCCTCTCGAAGATGACCACAATCGGCTCCTCGTGGCGATTTGCAATCCTCGAGAGAGCGATGGGCTCGATGAAGTGAGATTTCTTACGGGAGCGGTCATTGAAGAGGTTCTAACAACAGAAGAAACTTTAGACAAAGCTATCGAAGCCTGCTATCGCCAAAAAGAAAATATGGCGACTGACTACATCCAAAATTTAAAAGGTGCTCGGTCCGATCAAATTGATTTTGGTGATGAACAAGAGTATGATTTGCTTGCTCAGAATGAGGGTGCCAAAGTTGTCAAACTTCTCAATATGATTTTATTAGAAGCATTGCAGCAAAAAGCATCGGATATTCACTTTGAACCGACAGAGAATGGATTAGTTGTTCGTTATCGCATTGATGGGGTCCTTCAGTTAAGGCACCATACTCCCAAAGACATGCAGCAACAACTCATTACCCGTATCAAAGTCATCGCAAAACTCGATATTGCTGAGCATCGCATGCCACAAGATGGTCGTATTAAGTTGAAGCGGGGAGGGAAAGATGTCGATTTCAGGGTGAGTACGGTTCCTATTGTGTATGGAGAGCGTATTGTTTTGAGGATTCTCGATAAAACCAATATCATGTTGCGGCTCGATGATGTTGCCATGGAAGAGAGTATGCTGAAACAATTCCGCTCTTTTATTCGGCAAAACCAGGGGATTATTTTAGTCACCGGCCCCACCGGATCAGGAAAAACGACAACACTCTATAGTGCAATTGCCGACATTCAAACCAATGATATTAATATCATGACGATTGAAGACCCCGTTGAATATAAGTTAGTGCAAATTGCGCAAATTGGTGTGAACCACAAAATTGGGCTCACTTTTGCGAAGGGGCTTCGACATATTTTGAGGCAAGACCCCGATGTTGTTTTAATCGGAGAAATTAGAGATCGAGAAACGGCTGATATCGCAATTCAAGCTTCCCTTACCGGTCACTTGGTTTTGAGTACTCTACACACAAATGATGCCCCTTCGGCGATCACAAGACTCATTGACATGGGGATTGAACCCTATTTATTATCATCTTCCCTTTTAGCGGTATTAGGCCAAAGGTTGATCAGAAAAATTTGTCCTCATTGTAAAGAGGCCTATTCACCGACAGATGAAGAATTTTTAGAGCTTGGTCTTCAAAAAGATGCTCGACCTTTTTATATCGGTAAAGGGTGCAGTCATTGCTTTAATGTTGGCTATCAAGGTCGGGAAGCGATCTATGAATTATTAGAAGTGGATAGTTATATCAAACAGCAATTATTGATGAACCCCGATGCAAGTCATCTCCAAAGAATTGCCGTTGAAAGAGGGATGAGAACGATGAGAGAATGTGGTTTTGATAAAATATTGGACGGAGTAACGACAAGTTCGGAAGTTTTGCGTGTCACACGGAAAATTAAATAAACATGGCATTATTTGAGTATACATTTTTTAATCTGCATGGAAAGTTGATGAAAGGCGTCATGAATGCCGATTCCATGCAAACAGCAAAAGAAATTTTGCTTCAACAAAATGTGTTAGTAAAGCACATCAAAAGCTCTCATTCAAAAAATAAGAGTGTCTTATCAAGACAAGAAGTCTTAAATTTCACCCGCGATCTCAATCAATTGCTCAACGCATCACTTCCTCTTTATGAAAGTTTGAAGGCAATTGTTGAAAAATCAAGACATTTAAAATTCCATGGGATTTTTGTTGATCTTTGCGATAAAATTCAACAAGGCGAGAGATTTTCTTTAGCGCTGCAAGCGTATCCCAAATCATTTTCTCCAATTTATATTTCTATGGTGGCGGCTGCCGAAGAGAGTGGGACTCTTGCGGTGGTCTTCAAAGAAATTTTGCGTATGCTTGTTCAAGAAGACAAGTTAAAAAAGCAACTTTTCTCTGCTATGATTTACCCGATGTTTCTCGGTTTTTTCTGTATGGGAGTGATCACTGCATTATTTACATTCATTATTCCGTCATTAAGAGAATTATTAGATGGAAGAGATCTGCATCCGTTCACGCAATCCATTTTATCTCTAAGCGATTGGATGGTGGCAAATAGGTGGATCTTTCTTCCTAGTCTATTGATGGGTTTACTATTGCTTATTCTCTTTTTTCGTCATCCCAAAGGGAAGAAATTTTGGCAAAGGGTAGTGATTAAAATTCCCATTATTGGGTCAATGAAATTACAATCAATCATGCTTAAGTTTTGTAGAACATTTTCTGTCTTACTTGCAAATGGGGTTTCAATTGTTAAGGCATTGGATATGGCCTCTCGTGTTATGGGTCATTTCCAATTTGAAAATTTAATGATCGAGGCTAAAGAAAGGCTGATTGAAGGGAAGAAATTATCAGAAGTGTTAGCTCAGAGCAAACTCATCCCCACTTTAGTGACCACAATGATTGCGACTGCGGAACAAACGGCAACACTGGATCAAATGTTGGCTTCGCTGGCTGAAATCTATGAAGCTGATCTCGATAAAAATATTCAGAGATTTTCTTCATTGATTCAACCTGTTATGATACTCATTCTTGGACTCATCGTGGGGCTTGTCCTACTCTCAATTTTATTGCCCCTGACAGATGTAACATCATTTTTAAACTGAGGATATGATGAAGAAAAAACGCAATAAATATGCTCTTTCGCTGCTTGAAATCATGGTTGTTATTTTTATTATTGGAATTATAGGGGCCGTTATCGGCGTCAATATGAAGGGGAGTTTAGAGCAGGGGAAGGCTTTTAAAACGGAAAAGGGATCCAAGCAAGTATGCGATATTTTAGATCTTGAACTTGCAAAAGATCCTACTATTTTAAAAGAGACATCGACGCATAAAGAGGTCATTGGCATTTTAAAGAGGTCAGGTTTGCCGCATGATGCCGGTAAATTAATGGAAGATGGGTGGGGAGCGCCTTATGTTGTTCGTTATGATGCGGAGAATCAAGAGTTTAAAGTAACATCGGCAAATTATATAAATTATCTACGCACTAAAAAAAAGATGAAACCGGCAGCTATTTGTGAAAAGTGTCCATGGATGGAACTGACTGATGAGAAAAAAAACTGAGGGATTATCTCGACTTTGGACATTTTTCGGACGCAAGTTTTGCAAGATTTTGACATACAATCGGGTACCAATTCCTGCAATCGGCTTGAACACGCCATTACAGGAATTGGTAACCGATTGTATGTCAAAAGATTGTGAAAATCGCGCCGAAAAATGTACAAAGCCGAGATTATATCAAAGACGAATGGCAATGACTCTCATAGAGATTTTTGCTTCGATGACTTTGCTTGCTCTATTAGGGAGTTTGATCGCTTTTAAGGCGGTTGATATTTTAAGGCGTAATTCTGAGGATCACGCTCTTTTTAAACTACAGCATCTGATTTCCGAGGCGATGGAAAAATCGATATTGGTTCATACAAATCAGCCTCTACATCTATATAATATAGAGAGTGGGATTCAATTTGAGGGGAAGGACAAAAAAGCGGAAATTGCTCATTTGCGCTTAAAAAAATCACCGTTGACGATCCCGACGCCTCAGATTTGTAAAGCAGCTGTACAGCTTGTTTTTGGTGTAGAGAGTGATTCCGGCCATTCCTATCTTATTCAAATCGATAGCGCGTCCTACCCCTATCTGCATGTGAAAAGTGCAGAATGATACGGAAATAAAACATAGTCTAAACTGATGAAACGAACAAAACTAGATTTACTCAAAAAAATCCACGGAGGCCAAGTCTCTCAAATCGTCTCGGCCTGTGCAAAGCTTAAACTCTGTGATTATCTCAAAAATGGTCCTCGATCTCTCAATGAACTGGAATCTATACTCCATATTCCCGATAGCCGGCTTAGGCGATTTCTTTATGCTCTAATTCACCTCAATATCCTCAAAGAAACAGAGTGTGATTGTTTTGAGCTCACAGAAGAAGGGGCATTCCTCATATCGGATCATGAACAGTCGCTCTATCCTATTGCTCTTTTTAAAGGATCTAGGATGCTATCCGGAGCCAATGCATGTCTGTATGAAGGGCTTAAGTCAGGGGAAGCTCCATTAAAACATGCCTTTGGACTCGACTTATTTGATTTTTTAGAACAAAACCAAGAAGAGTTCGATATTTTCCATGAAGCGATGCTCTATTATGAAAAGACCAGTAGTAAAAAAATCCTCGATTTTTATGACTTTACGCATCATCACTCTATTATAGACATTGGATGTGGGATGGGAACACTCCTTTCATACGTCAAGCAAAAATACCCCCATCTTCAAATCCGCGGCTATGATCTCCCTTCGGTTGTGGCTAAGGCAAAGACTATTTCGCCCCATCTCAATTATATTTCAGGTGATTTTTTTGAATCTATCCCACAAGGATATGATCTTTACCTGCTGCGCAACATCCTACATGATTGGTCAGATGAAAAATGCCTTCAACTTCTAAAAAATTTAAAAAACAGCGTTGAGTCTACTTCAAAGTTACTGCTACTTGAAACAGTCACTGCAGAAGTTTCTTCTTCTCATGTGGGGCGTTTTTCAGATCTCAATATGTTTATATTGACCGGGAACGGGAAAGAAAGGAGCTTGAGTGAAATCAAGGCTCTTTTAACCCAAGCAGATGCACACCTCTCTTCTTTTCATCAAACATTGGGATCTTCTAAGACCTTATTTGAAATCAACTTGTAAATGTAAAACCAGAAAATAAGCCGATTATTAAAATTTTTTTTATAAATTTAGCCCAAAGTGATTGAAATTAAATATTTAATATTATAGTTGGTTAAATAACCGGAAAATTTTTTTTGGAGATTACTATGGATGTAACATATATTGCTCAGATTTTTGGGCCGATTCTCATCTTAACAGGAATTTATGCAGTCTTCCTAAGACATGAGTGTGAAAAAGCTTGCGATGATTTTCATGCTAATGGTGCTTTAATGTGGATGGAAGCATTTATTTCGTTAGTTATTGGTCTTGCGATCGTTAACGTGTACTCAGAGTGGACACCAAGCTGGCGCGTTTTAGTGACCGTTTTCGGATGGATTGTGGTTATCCGCGGATTTTTATCACTTTTCTTCCCAAAACAGTTTTGCGAATGGTTCAAGCGTCACCATGCTAATTTAATTGTCGTAGGCGTTCTACGTATATTTTTTGGTGTCGTATTCATGTTCCTTGGCTACTTCTAATCAAGAACGATTAACAAGGAATAGGAGAACTTACATATGGATATAACATTTTTTGCAAAAGTCTTCGGTCCTTGCATCGTTTTCTTTGGGCTTTTTCAAGTGTTCTATAGAGAGCACGCTTTAAAAGTAGCGAAGAACTTTCAAGGTTCACATGGCGCCTACTGGTTAGAAGCCATTGTGTCGATGATTTTTGGTTTGGCTATTATTAATGGAGCCAATGATTGGAGTACTGGTTGGTATGCAATGATTCCCATCTACGGATGGCTATCGTTTTTAAAGGGGGTATTACTCCTTTTCTTACCAAATCCAACGTATTCTTCGCTTTGGGGAAACAAAATAAATAATATTATTTTGGGAGCCTTAAGGTTAGTTTTTGGTTATGTATTCATTTGTGTTGGTTACTTCTAATGAATGAAACAATTTCAAATAGGAGATCTAACGTATGGATATGACACTTTTGGCAAAAATTTTTGGACCAACCTTAATACTCTTTGGCTTATTTAAAATTTTCTTTAGAGACAGTCTAGAAAAAATTACAAAGAATTTCGCCGGAGCACATGGGGCATATTGGATGGAATCAGTCGTTTCAATGATTATTGGACTAGCCATCATCAATGCGCCACAAGTTGTTTGGTATGGTGGATTAGGAGCCCTCCTTCCACTTTATGGTTGGATTTGCTTTATTAAAGGCGTATTACTTCTCTTTTTAGGAGATGCGCTTCAATCACTCTGGGGCAATATGGTTAACAGAATTATGATCGGAATTCTCCGATTTGCGTTCGGATGGGCATTTGTCTGCTTAGGATACTTTGGATAAAGCTAGAGAGCAAAAAAGCTAAATTGTTTTTGAGGCCACCTCATCAGAGGTGGCCTTTTTTCTTGGTTGGAAATCAAATCTTTTTCGTGTTAATATAACCCTAAAAAAAATTTTTTTAGATTTTAGGTTCATTATGAAAAAATTGGTTTCTCTTTTTATCTGTCTATTGGCTGTTCATTTTTATTCTTATCCCAATGAGGATGTTCAACCTGTTGCAACTCAATTGAAATTAAGACAGCCCGAATGGAGGCCCAAAGTACTGGAATCATATCAGGATGGAGCTCCAAAAATTGCCGTCCTATATGATGAAGGAGAAGAGGGTCAATCTTTAGCAATGAAAAGAATCCATTTTTTCCCGGATGGTAAAATTCAAGAGGAAATTGATCTCACTCAAGTTGAAGAGGGAAGCGAAAGCGAGAAAAATTGGAATTCAACTGTTGTTCCCCATGGCCTTCGCGTTTATTTCAGAGAGAGTGGTCAAATCGAAAAAGTTGCCGTCTATGATCACGGCGTCTTACATGGACCGTTTACTCAGTATTATCCTAATGGAAAAATTCAACAAAAAATGACCTTTAATCAAGGAAAGCGCTTTGGAAAAGCCTTTGTTTATTACGAAGATGGGGTGTTAGCTGAAGAAGGGCAGTTTTTAAATGACGAGCCAAACGGCGATATCACCTATTATTATCCTAATGGGAATCGCAAGCGAGAAATTCCCTACGTGAAAGGAAAAATAGAAGGTAAAGTTCAAACTTGGTTTGAAGGCGGTAATATTCAGCAGATTGAAAATTATGTGCACAATCAACTTCAATCCGAAGCTTCAACGCCTGCTGTGATTGTTTATGATGAGGATAATTCAATTCGAGAGATCAAACACTTCAATAAAGGGTTGGCAGTGGGAACCCATTATACATACCATGATAATGGGCAGCAAAAGGCTAAAACGGAATTTAAAGATGGCAAAATGCATGGAATTTGTCAGATTTTCTCTTCTAAGGGAGAAAAGATTGGTGAGGGCAAATATATTGAAGGGGATCCCGTTGGCAAACATTATCGTATGCACGAAAATAAACAGATGGCTTATCTCGCTGAATTTGATCAAGAGGGTCAATTATTAAAGCCCATTGTTGAGTATAATGAAAAAGGGCAATTGATCGCTCGTTATACGATGACAAAAGATAACTTAAGAGATGGTTCTTTCCAAACTTGGTATGATGATGGGGCGCTTCAAAATGATTATGTCTATCAACAAGGTCAATTTGAGGGTGTGCAAAGAGAATACTTCTCGAATGGTCAATTGAAACGGGAAGCCTACTATCAAAACAATAAAAAAAATGGACATTTCACTGAATATGCGGAAAATGGCCAACTCACATTTGAAGTTAATTTTGTCGATGATCAGATTGATGGGGATGTAAAAGAATTTTATGCAGACGGGTCAAAAAAATCACTCAAGACGTTTGAAAAAGGGGGATTAAATGGATCCCACTATGAATGGTTTCAAGATGGCTCTGAAAAACTGGTTTCTTGCTATATCAATGGGGAGCTCAATGGCAATTATATACAATATAACGATGAGCGGAAACTAATCTTGAAAGCGCAGTATGTTTCCGGGAAGCTCGATCAGGAATGCGAATCATATTATGCTGACGGATCACTCAAAGAAAAAATCTGCTTCAAAGAAGGCGTAAAGGAAGGCCCTTATTGCGCTTATTATCCGAATGGGCAATTGCAAATCCAAATGAATTATAAGGATGATCAACCCGATAAAGAGATGCTTGGATGGCATGAAAGTGGCTCTCCTGCATTCCATCGCCAATACAAATCAGGCGTTTTTATTGGGCAACAAGAAGAGTATTTTGATTCAAAAGATAAAAATAAAAAGATGATCTCTAAAGTAATGAACTATGATGATCAGGGGCAAATCGATGGTGAGCAGAAAACCTATTATGAGAATGGAGTTGTTCAAACCCTTTTAACCTATCATAGCGGAGCTTTACATGGGATGAAGGCCTTATGGAGCGAACAGGGCGATTTAATCGAAGAGGCCTGGTATGAAGAGGATAAATTAGAAGGGCGGTTTTTCCAGAGAGACCAATCGGGAAAAGAAATCATCACCTTCTATGAAAATAATAAAAAAGAAGGGCCGTATGAGGTTTATTACCCTGAAAATGAGCACTTAGGAAAAGTCAAGGCGATTGAAGCTACTTATAAAAACAATCAATTATTTGGGGACGTTCTAGAATATAATGAGAATGGAGATAAAGTTTCTCTAACGCATTATGTTAATGGGAAAAAGGAAGGGATTTCTCAATTATTTGGCCCTCATGAAAAAGTGATGATGGAAGTAGCGTTCAAAGATGATAAGCGCAGCGGTAAAACCACGTCATACTTTCCTAATGGGAAAATGCATAAGATCCAACAATTTGTCGATGATGTCCAGGTCGGTGAGGAAAAAGTTTTTTTTGAAAATGGCCAGCTTGCAATGCTTTCCAATTTAAATGAAGGAAAGTTACATGGGCCTACAAAAAACTGGAATCCTCAAGGTGTTCTTATTTTTGAAGGAGAATACAAAGAGGGTAAGCGCGATGGGATATTTAACAAATACTATGATGATGGGGCACCTAAGCTCGTGCAAACCTTTGTGAATGATGAGATCCATGGTAAAAAAATCACCTTTGACAGGGATGGATCTAAGTCAGAAGTCGCCTATAATCACGGTATCAAATTATAGAAATTGCGGGTTAAATTGTTATTAGGGCTGCCTGCAGATTAGCAATGTTTTCCTGCAGAACTTCTATTCGATGAGTGAGTGTATTGTATTTATGACTCAGCTCTTCTGCAATAGATGGATTCAATATATCCTCATAAGTAGTAGGGTCAGAGAGGCGATGACATGCCTCTACTAAAAATAAAGTCAGTGTGGCTAAGACCCCGGCTGCCACAGCATTGACTTTAGCTATATCAATCAAGCGGCTAGTGAATATAGGATAGAACAATGCAAGCAGGCGCTTGAAAGCTTCTGGCCTTTGATATATCAGTTTTGCCTGAGTGGCTATACAAACAAGTGCATCAAGAGCTATAGAAGAAACAGTGACTATCAATACACTAGAAAGCATATTTACAGCAATTGCTTCATAAGGAGTAAGGTCATTAATGTGTCTCTCAATAATTCGAGTCTTAATCTCATCTGAGAGTAAAGGGAAAGATTCTAAAATTGTTGAATAAGCTTTCTTTTTTTCAGAAAGCCTAAAGTCGAGACAGAGTACACAGAGAAAAATCAAGAAAATGCACATTCCGGCACCTCTGTGAGCTCTGTGCTCTCTGTGGTAAAAACTAACAATGAGCATGTTAGATAAAAATGAATTATGCAACAACGCCGATTTTAGTTATTGGTATTCTGGAAGGTCGTAGCTATCCGGCTCGGAAGGATTTTCTGAGAAATTGTGGGTTTTGTTTTCTACGAGGGTGGCATCCCGGAGCAGTTCGCGATCGCCCGGAAGGGCTTGTTGCAAGTTGACTGATTGGGTGATGTTAATCCATTCATCTTCAGCTTTTCCTTGGATCATCACATCAAATTCACATAGGCTGTCCGCTTCTCCGTAGATGACAAAAGGCTTATGCCCATAGAAATTTTCGAAATGGCCGGATCCGGGGTAGAATTTCACATTAGGTGATGTCGAATTGATCAATGTTAAGTGAAGATTTGTGGCGATAGGATAGCGCATTTTTTTGATCATAAGCGCAAGTTGTCTTGGAAGTGCGGCATGCGATTTGCTATGGAGCATTGAGCCGCGGTTGAGAAAGCTCATTAAATCAAGTGCGCTAAGATAGTTATGTTGAGAAGCTGAAATAGTATAGATGGAAAAACGGTCTTGATTCACTTTTGTAAAATGATCGACTTTATCTTTTTGCAAGTGATGGGTTTTATAAGCGGCTCCATCGGTTAAAAGGACAATGACATTCACTTCTTGAGGATCCGGGTTGAACGTATCTGCGAGATAAGAAATGATTTTGCTGTAGTCCTGTGGAGAAGCCAGAGATCCGTAACTGACGTTTTCAAGGAAGCGTTTTGTTTTTTCATGCGCATCGGAGGAGTAGAAAAGATTGACACCGCTTAATTTCTCAAAATGGTTGTCAAATGCAATGACATTAAAAGTGTCATCGGGATCTAGGTAGGGCAAGGCTCTTAGAATCGCTTTTTTAAAGGCTATAAAGCGTTCTTTATTGATGCTGCGGCATTGATCCATTACAAAGAAAATATTCTGTCTTATGCGCCGTAATTCTTCGGGGAAGAAAGGAGAGAGTTTGAGCGAGAAGAAATAGCCCTTTTTATTGGGTTTAGCGATCACTTCAACATCTGTTTTAAATTCGGTTGAGAGGATTTGTGTATTGAGTTCATAAAGCGATGGAAGCGTTGATTTATGGGCATACTTTTGTTGTTTATCGCGTACGAGATCGAAAACCCGCTTGAATAGGGGGCTAAAATCGAATTGACCGGAAATAAAGACATCCGACACATCGGGAATAAACTGATTTTCATTCTGATCCAAAAGGCCAATGAAGTTGCTCTCTTGCATTCCGTAGGAGGGAAGAGACGTGATAATTTGGCTTGAATGGATCAAATCGCGTTGATGAGATTCTGTTGAGAGATGAAACTTGTGAGTCAACGGTTTTTTAAATTCCAGTGCATAGTTGCGGTGTTTAGGGAGATTGATTTTATGAATAAACGAGAGGGTATGGGCAGGATTATTGCGCATCTGAAGAGAGACTTTGTCAGGGACCAAATCTTCAATCTCTCTGAGCAGATCCGGTTGCTCCCCGGGCATTGCTAAATACTTGAAATCGTGGGCTGAGAAGATGTGAAGCGCTCCATGAGTGGCTAATTTCAATTGAGCAATATCTTCTGAGACATTGCGGTATTGATCTGCATAAAGGGTTTGAAAGGCATTTTCGCTAGAGGCACTCTTCACTGCAACGTGATAAGTGGGGAGGTTAAATCTCTCGATAGATAGGAAGCGAAATGTCGGTGCATAGGTGTTTAGCGCTTGTGTACGGTGATCGTACTGCTGTGCAAAATGAGTTTGATTGCACTCTTCCTTCACTTCTTCTTTCACATCCCCGGCATTAAAGAGAGGCTCTTCAAATCCAAAAATTGGGAATTCTTCAGAGGGTTCGCGGAAGAGAATATGGTTTTCAGAGAAGGATTCAACAAACAATTGCAGAGGGTGATTCTCAACTATGAAGTCGCCGTTTTCCCGTATCTCTTCTTGTAGTGCGAAGTGTTTGCGCCAGTCAATTGGTTTAAGATCAATATGGGCTTCATTGTGAACCGATTCAGTAGGTAAAATGAGTGAAGACGCCGGTGGAAGTTCGACTTTTTGATTGATCCCTTCTTTATTCACGAGCAAAGGGGGATTGGCTTTAATTTGGTCAAACGAGAAAACGCTTGTCTCGGCAAGGTGTGGTTGCAGATATTTAAGTGCTTCGAGCATTAGAAGTTTCCGCTGAGAAGAAATTTCACTCTGTGGATTTTTTTCTTCTTCTTTGGGTTTAAAGTGCGACTTAAGCTCTTTTTTCCCTTTTTGAGCTGCAAGTTTGATTGCGGGGGCAATGAGTGGTATATCTATTTGGCTTGCAATGAGGTGGTCACTTTTAGGAAAAGTGATATCACTTTGAATTTCTACATCAGAATCGGATGGTAAGGCTGATTGTGTCAGAGAATCAAAATGGAGCGCGCGTGCAGGAAGCGTTTCGTTTTTGATTTGTGCATTATATGTGAGGGGAATGGAATGGATTTGATCTTCCTCTTCTTCAGGATCAAGAGAATTTAAGAGAGCATAGGCATTATAGTAATGTTTTGGGAAGCGGCTTTTTAATCGGGGAGAATGAACCTGAATCTGCGAGAAGTTCGAGTTGGCGGCAGCTTTTTCATGGGATATTGAGGAGGGAAGATCGATATGGTCGAGATTTTCATCATACAGAGAAACAGTGAAGAAAGGGTGTTTGGTTCTTTGAAATGAGACGTCACTACTGAGGGTCTGTTTTGGATTGACTGCATGAGATGGTTGAGAGAACTCCATTTGATCGTTGAAAGAGTCCTCTTGTTTTTGTGGGTCTACCGATGTAAGAGGGGATTGAAATGTAAGAGAGGGATAAGGGTAGGTTTTAATCTGCGCCTGAGAAACATCTTTTAAGGGGTTAACACTAGAAGAAGAAAAAGTGAGAATAGGTTCATTCACTTGTTTTGCAAGAGTTATCGATGGGGATTCATCATGAGAGGGGAATTGATTGGCGTGAATCACGGCAAAATCTGTTGAGGCGCTTGGATCGATTCTCATAAAGTTATAGAGAAAAATCGCAATATTTGATGCGGAATTGAATGGCAAAGATGAGTATAAATTTTCTACATTCGGAACAAATTCCTGTTCTTCATGATGAGGCGCTATTTTTTCTTCATTTTTAAAAGAGTCGAGGCGCCATTCATAGATGCTATCCGACAAATGGTTCGGAATATCTGCTTGAGAAAAGCTCACACGGGATTTGGAAAGGGCGATGTTTATCAGCTCGATAGGGGATGAAATGGTGATTTTATTATTGGGAATGAGCCGCAGATGTTTAGATGTTTCTTCGACGTTATGGAGAAGTGTGCTGATTTCCTGAGATGAAGGAGCGAGTACAATCAAATCAAAAAGATCTTTAAGAGGGAGGATAGCCGTTTCAATGGAGGATTGTTGGACAAAGGCGGTATCGATCGAATCCCTTATTTTTAAGGCGATCTTATGCGAGATATTCTGAGGGAGATCGATTTGAATCAATTCCTCAGAATAGATGCTAAAGTGTGTGCTAAGGCCTAAAGCCAGTAACACATGAATCAAGGGCGAGCCACTCAATTTCATATCAATCAAAGCCTTATAAGTTCTATGAAAAATTCACATGTGAGAGCGTTGGTGTTAGAGCATCCTAATCATATAGCTTAATCTTCGGACAATATATAATTTGAGATTTTAACAACAAGACTTATCGTTATAGTATATTCTTTTTTTAATCATGAGCTGTATAAAAAAAGCCCCATCCACTTTTGTGTAGAGGGGGCTTTTTGATGAAAAATCGACTGATTTAATCTTAGGAGTGATTGAGATAGTCGATTTGACCGATGCTCTCCTGTACCTTTTCATTGAGATAAGGAGTGGCTACATCGCTATTTTTAACCTCAGCGAGTTTGCTCAACGCTTGCGAATTGAGATCTTCAGCTACGGCTAAACGGTTTTTCTTATATTCTATTTTGGCTTTTGTGCGCAGTATTTCTGCATCAACATAAGTCATATATGTGGAGTAAAGCGCGCGCGCCTTAGGATCTTGAGCCAGTTTTGAATGGTATTCGCGAACCATGGCATCATCTTGAGAGAGGAAATCCTCCTTCAAGCGATTCAAGAAGAAGAGATATTGCTCTTCTTTATTTTGCGCCTCACAAATATGAGAGCGAATGTATGCATACTCTAGAGCTGCCTCGAGATGTAGAGGCTCTGATGCAGGGGATTTTTTGATCTGTAGATCTTTGAGATGATTGAGCATGCTAAGGATTTGCTCGTTCTTCTCATTTTTAAAATCGTTCTCCATCAAATTGAACTTCAAGCGTGAAGCGTGAAGTGTTGCAAAATCGTTGATATAAGAAGGTGCTCCTCTAGATGCATTTTGAATGAATACATACGTATCAAGGGCGCTTTCTCTATCTCTTAACACTTCGTAAGATTGAGCGAGCTCAAGTAGTGTTTGCAATTGATAATTCCAAGAAAGACCATGATTGCGAGTTTGCTGTTCGGCAAGAGATTTTAACATATGCATTTTAAAGGAATGATCCTGCTTCATCTCAAGGATTTCAGCAAATTTGAGCACTTCCGCTTCTAAGAAAATATTACCGTCATTGAGAACAATGAGACGGTTGCTGTTTTCTGTGAGAAGAGATCGGTAAAGATCGTGTGAGCGCTTGATATACTCTGCACTTGCCACAGTGTGATCATCTAATTTGGTTTTAAGATAATAGTGGTTGGCGAGCCATAATTTATTTTCATGCTTAATCTTATTATTATCAAGTTGAACAGCTTTATAGAGGTGTTCAGCCGCTAAATCATATAATTTTCCCGTTGTTTCAGGATTCATACTGTTTTTAGCAGTGGTTTGTGATAGCAAATCAATTTTCGCAAGATAAGCATTATACAGCTGTAAATGTAGCGATGATTGATCTGTCAAATCGGGATTTAGAGCCAAAGCTTTTTCAATATTACTATAGAAGAGTTCAGGATCTGAATCGAGATTTTGGTGTGAAATTCCCAAAATGAGGTGGGCTTCACCTAAGTTTTGGTCATTGGGGTAGTCTTGAATATAGGCTTCGAGTTGCATGGCTGCCACAGGATATCTTTTGAGTTCATATACTGTTTTAGCAGAAAGCAGGCGGCAATCCCTTTCCTCTTCGGGGTTGAGGATTTCTTTTGTCATGGATTGTTCATTCAAGACAAGAGCCAAATCATCATAAAATTGAGCTTTTGAATAGCCTTCATTTTCATCGAGGTGTTTCAATCGATTGAGTGACGATGAAAGGAAATATTTCCAAGCGACATTTTTATGCTCGCCGTCTTTGTAAGAGGCAATATATGTTTTGAGCGTATTATAACTCTCTTTCCATTTATTGTTTTCGTGGCAGACAAGACCGTATTCGAGATAAAGGCTTTCTTTATCTTCAAAGGAAGTATCTTTTATAATTTGAGCGAGTTCATCTTCCGCTCCTCTTAAATCCCCGCGCCCCTTGAGCATCATTGCGTGAATAAAAAGAGCTTGGTTGTACTCTTTGTCATCTGCGAAATGTTGCTTAAATCGAGAGATGGTTTTATCACAGAGGTTATCATTGCCATTTTGCTGTGTGCAATTGAGTTGCATCAGCAAGGCATTTTTCAAATGGGGGGTGGGTATCGTTTGTGAATCGATGAAATTATTGAGAAAATCAGAGGCATTTTTGTAGTCATGTAGGGCAAAATAGCTGCGTCCCACGACATAATCAATCGTTGATTTTTTCTCATTACCCATTGATAGAACAACTTCAGGATAGTACTTAATGACATTATCATACTCTTCTTCTTGGAAGAACAGGATGAGCCTGTTAGTTGAAGCTTCATTGGCTTTCTCCCCTTTCATATCGATGATTTGAGAGAAAGTGTGAATCGCGAGCTGTGGATCATAGGCAGCTTGTGAAAGGGCCGCCTGTGAAAGCAACTCTTCGCTTTGATCAGGATAAGCATGGGCAACTTCTAAATAATATCCCGATGCTTTTTCATAATCTTTTGTGATGTTATAAATTTCGGCTAAAGCTAATTTAGAATGTTTGCTAAATCCACTTTCCTTAATTTCTTCATAAAGAGGGCGAGCCTGTGATGCTAAATCCTCTTTCATAGAGGGATCACTTGTATCAAGCGCCTGTCTAAATAGAGATTCTGCAACTAAGAAGTAGAGTTCTTCTTTGCGATCTCCGATCCGGCTAGAGTTAATTTGAAGGTAAGGTTTACCTACTTTTGCCAGAGATGCGTACTCGTTGAGCTCATAATAGCACTGCAAAGTATTGACAATGACTTTTTCTTGAATATAAGGATCTGAAATCTGAGAATAGGCTGCAAGGGCAGCTGTATAGTCTTTTTCTTGTAAATACAAATCCCCTAAAATTCCTCTTAACTGATCATTGATCGGCGATGAGGGATATTTTTCAAGGAATGAGTGAACCTGTCTTTTCACTAAAACATAATCTCTATCCTTCCAAAATTCGGCAATTCGCCTAACAAGAAAAGCTTCGTCTTCACTTTTAACTTCCATGGTTGTTGGGAGTTCTTGGTTATCTAAAGAAAAAAGCCCGCCTTGATATGCCGAGAGAGCTACACAAATCACAATTGGAAGTTTTGAGAAACGAAACTTATTGCTTTCATTTACCCATTGCATAATGAATACCTTTGCTGTAATTATATCTCTGTATATACCGCTCTTGAATCACTCACGGTACACAAGTATTTGGTTAATGCATAATCTGCATTCAACATCAAAATTGTTCTAAATTTCCTTTTATGTATTGTTTGCGGAAAAAATAAAAGAAAAAATTATATTTTTATGTTGAAGAGCGATTTAACAGAGTTGTCATAAGATATGATTAGCGCTTTAGCGCGGTTTTCATCGATTGGTCTGAGCTTTTCATAAAGGCGCATTCCTTTTGCATTTAGATTTTGGGCAAAATAGAGCTTCCCAAGCTTAAAAAGCACTTCGGGATCATTTGGGCACAGGTTTTTTAAAAGTTCATACTCTTTGATTTCCATTTCGTGTTGATCGAGCAAGTGATAGCAATGAGCCAAATGAGCATGGATCCATGGATCATTTGGAGCATAATCATCTAATATCGTTAACTCTTCAATAGCAAGCCGAATCACGCGTTCATAGCTCTTGATCATTGCAGGTTTGGATTGCATGCGGTTGAGAAGATCTGATGAATTTTGATTGGATGGGCTATACAATTTGCTAAATGTCATATAACAATTTGCAAGAGCAGTGTGTACTTTAAGATCGGTGGGATGTTGAATAATTTTGGCATGGTATTCTTCTAGAGCAGTGAAAAATAAGATCTCTTTAATAAAAAATTCATCTCTCCACACTAGATATTGTCCCAATCGATTGAGAACATTAAAAACAGAGGTCGTTTCAAAGAGTTGGAAGCGATTTTCATCAAGTAATTGGATCATTTTTTGAAGGCCTTTTGCAATCGCTAAATGATCATGCATGTCACCAACCGATTCTCTTAAATAGGATAGATATTGATTTTTAAGGAGGAGCAGCTGTTCGGGTTTTTTTGTTTGCAGGTAGTAATTAACAATAAAGTAGGTGAATAAGGTAATTAAAAAAAGGGCGAGTTCAATTGCGATGAAATACGATCGCTGATTGACATTCATCGTAAAAAAAAGGGCTAGAATTTCAATGACGAGTGTTCCCATCATCATCCAATGAAAATAGACATAATGGCGTAAAATAGATGCAAATTGCCGGGGAAAACTTTCTTCCGAAAGGGTCGTCGAATGATCGTTTGATAAATGTACGCTAGCGCTCATGCATAATCCTTCATATTACAAATTTGAGAGCGTACCATTTGCAAGAAATAAATTCATCTTCTCAAAATAGAAGTGGGCCCCTTCCGGAAGGGCCTACTTCTTACCCTGAAGCGTCTGACCTCGATTAGGTGCTGATCATGTAATCAATCACTTTATTGCTAACGCCTGCATTTTTCAATTTAATGACTTGGGGAGAGGTGAGATAGAATTTACTGTTGGATTGTTTGATGAGCTCAATAATCGTATTGCTCTCAACCCCTGCTTGTGTCATTGCAATGACGTCATCTACACTGAGTTGTTGCTCATTATCTATACGCCTTAATGTTTGGGGGTTATCGCGCTCAAGCCGTTCCCTTTGTTGTTGATCTATTGAAGCCCCAATAAGTCCACCTGCAGCAGCCCCAATAGCGCCTCCGATGATCGCTCCTGTTCCCCCATCGATAAGGGCACCGGCACCAATACCAAGTCCTGCCCCAACAAGCGCTCCGGTCCCCGCGTTTGTAGAGCAGCCGGAAAATAAGAGAGTAGCTCCCAATCCGGATAATAGAATAAGTTTTTTCATAAAGCCTCTAATTATAACGAAGTTTTTATAATATTTTTTAATTATCATAAAACTAATAGAATGCAAAATTGAAAAAATAGAATCTCGAGTGAACAGAGGCTAAGTGGGCCACTCTCCCCTATGAAATAGGGGAGGGGTCTTAAAATCAGAGCATGGCGTCTTCTTTAAAACGATAGCCGACACCCCTCACCGTATCGATCCAGTTGAAGTCGGGGCCTAGCTTTTTTCTGAGGGCTGCAATATGGACATCGATATTGCGATCTACAACGAAGGCATCGTCATTGTGAATATCATCGAGGAGTTGATTGCGGGTTAAGACTTTACCGCGATTGGATAAGAGTCTTTTCAAGATACCGAATTCAGAGAGTGTAATGGTAATGACTTTATCCCTTTTTCTAAGGAGATAACGGTCGACTTCTAATGTGAAGTCCCCAAAGCTGATATTTTTATTAGATTTTTCGCTCTCTTTTGAGCCGCGCCGTAAAACAGCTTTAATACGTGAAAATAACACTTTAGGCGAGAATGGTTTAGAGATATAATCATCCGCCCCAAGCTCAAGGCCTAAGACCACATCGAGTTCCTCTACTTTTGCTGTGAGGATAATGACGGGGATATGGCGCAATTCGGAATGACTCTTGATCTTGCGGCAAACATCAAAACCGTTTTGACCGGGGAGCATAATATCGAGAATGACGAGATCGGGTTTCTCTCGTTCAACGGCTCTAAACCCATTAATTCCATCAACTTCAACATGTAATTTATGTCCTGCTGCTTCAGCATGAAGCTTAATAAGAGCTGCAATATCTTCTTCGTCTTCAATCAATAAAATTCTTTTCTTTTGCGTCATTGCTTTAATCCTCTAGTATCACCCCAAACGAGATGAAGATTATATTAACATATTTTTGATCAATGGTATTATACCAAATGTGAAAAATCAACAAAATTTAATTGGCAGTTGGGACCATGAGTTCTTGACCCACAAGGATCAAATCATCATTCAGTTCATTGATTTTTTTTAGGGCATCAATTGACGTGTTATAATTTTTTGCAATTTTTTGTAGAGAATCCCCTGATTTCACAGTATAAGCACGCAAGCCATGCCCTTCTTGGTGCAAAGCTGAAATTTCTTTAAAATGCCGTTTTAGCTTCCCAATTTCTGCAATGACCTCATTGTGAAAGGCAATGGATTGCTCAAGATCTTTGATTTTATCCTTATATTGACCGAGGGCTTTAATCGTCTGGTTGGCATGGGTTTCAAGCTGCATCAAATCAGAGAGGATTTCTTTTTGCTTTCCTTCAAATTTATCGAGTTTTTTTTCGAGCATGGCAATGTGATATTGTAGCTCTTCCAGCGTCGATTTTTGCTTTTCACTGGATTCAACTTTGAGCGAGTCAATTTGATCATCAATGCGCACTAGCTTCCCTTCATAAATACCAAGTTGCATTTGTTGCGTATTGAGGTCGTGTTTTAATTCCTCAATTTCAGTCCGCATGCGGTGCATGCTCATTTCAATTTGTTGCTTTTCTCCGCGGTTTGTCGAGTGGATTGATGCACATGATGCAAATAAAAATGGCGTAAGGGAGAGTAATGCAAAGTTGAGATAGGGTAGTCGTCGCATAAGTTATCCTTGATGTGGGTCATAAATTTTAAATTCAACGCGTCGGTTTTTTGACATGGCTACGCGGGACTTGCCTTGGATAAGTAGGCGGTCTTTGCCACGGGAAATAGTGAAAATGCGATCTCCGCTAATGCCTGCTTTAATGAGTTGGTTGCGAATGTAGTTTGCGCGGCGAGAGCCAAGGGCTTGGTTATGAGATTCAGATCCCCTGTGATCACAATGTCCTTCAACAAAGAGGAATAGATCGGGATGTTTTTTTAAATAGTCGGAAACGCGGGCAATGGTTGTGAAGTATTCTTTTAAACGGAGTTTGTGGTCATCCGTATTAAAATGAACCATTCTAAAAATAGCTGCTAAATCGTGTGTTGGTGTTCTAAATTTTTCAATATGCAGCTCTTGTTCGGGTGCTGCTTGAGGTGCAATCATCTCAGAATACTGTGGTTTTAGATCTTCATTGCGCAAGGGAATAAAGTCATCTTCTTGGGGTAGCATCAAATCGTCCTGAGTGACAACGATTGCCCGCTCATCGGATGGTTTTGAAAAAAGCGATTGCGTTTTATCATTGAGATATTTGCCAAATGCTTTTGTGTTCTCCCACATCACTGTTGAAGAGGTCGTATTGCAACCTGTTAAAAGGCTCAGAGAAAGGAGTGTTGATCCAAATAATTTTTTCATAGATTCCTCATGAAATGTCTGTGACTACTTTGTTCCCAAAAAGGGTAATGTTTAATCCCCGGGCCAAATGTGATTTGAACACTTTTGATTTGGTTTAAATTGATCATATATAAATCGTAATTAGGCGATGTTGTGTTATAGACCAAATGCAAACTATTATTTGCCCAAGCGGGATTTTCCTTATCACCCGGACCTGTTGTCAATTGGTATTCTTCTTTCGCCGCTAAATCATAAATCCAAATTTGGCGTATGCCATTTGTTTTAGCACTATAGGCTAATTTTTTTCCATCAGGTGACCACGAAGGGGATGTATTCTCTCGATTTAGATTGGAAATGCATTCAATTTGGGGGCATTTGCGTGATTTGAGCGTTTCTGTGAGATTTAAGATATAAATGCGGGGTGTTCCTGATTGATCGGAGACAAAAGCGAGTTTAGAAGAATCGGGGCTAAAGGAGGAGGCAGATTGAACGCCTGTAGGATGCGAGTAAATTTGTTGAGGTTTGCCAATGGCCTGTAAATCTTTTGAAAGGTGTTGAATAAATAAATCGGGGTGGCCGCTCGCATCGGAGATGAATGCGATTAAATTTCCAAGGGATGAGGTCGACGGGAGTAATTGATTTCCCCGCAATTGAATAAATGGCCGGCTCTCACTTCCATCAAATTTGGCCACATGGAGCTTAGGTTGTCCCTTTTTAAAACAAGAAAAAATAAAATGGCTTCCGGAGGGTAAAATAACGGGGTTGAGGCACAATGTTTTTTCATGAGTCAATTGTGAAGCAGGTAAAAGATCGGGGTATTTTAAAAAAACTTCAGCAAGATCTAAATTCGATTCATCGGTATGAGAGTATAAGATTTTTTGAGAAGCGATCCCCGGTGTTTTATACATCTTTTGGTGGAGGGCATCGGCGAGCAAATGGATGCGATGCACATCGTCATGCAAAGACCCGGTTAAAAAGACATCATCCATTGCCTCACCAAGACTCATCATCAAAGAAAAAAGAGTGGTTTTCCAAATATTTCCGACAAGCTCAAAGCGAAGCGTGTGTTTTGCAGGTGGGTTATTTGCAATGTCGTGGGGCTTATAGGTAATGATTTTGTCGATCTCGGCATCGCCTTTTTTGATTTCAGAATAGCCGTTATTGTCAAAGTCAAAATACAAAACTTGATAGAGTTGTTCGAGATAATCTGAGGGAAGCTCTGTTGTATGAGTGATGAGTTTTGAGAGATACACGCTTGAAAAAGCCGTTTTTGCTTTGACATATAGGATGAGATTGTCTTCTGCACTTGCACAAGAGAAAATAAAGCAACATAGGGCTATCCATGATTTAATCAATGCCATATAGCGTCACCGTCATAGGAGGATTAAGCGATAGTTCTTCGCATAAAGATTTAGGTAAACAAAGCGAGTTTAAAAGTTTCAAGATATAGCGAGCATTTTCATCTTCATCGGATTCGAGAATCTTAATCTGTGATAATGCGCCGCTGTCCATGATTGTGAATTGTACTTGCACTTTTCCTTTTTTGGGAAGTTCAATTAAGCGATAAAGCAGATCGAGAAGTTGTTCGCCTAAAGGATTTTGATTTTGGGGGGCGTGGAGTGTCATTTCTTCGGGTTGAATTGTTATGGTGGGAGATTCTTTTTGAGCTTGTGGTGTTTGAAGTGCTTCAATTTTAGCAAAAAGCTGATCCATCGAGGCTCTCGATGGTGATTTCTTTGAGCGCTGCTTTGCGCGGGCTTTGCGCGTTGGATGTTTTTTTTTCTTAGGTTGTATGGATATCATTTGAGTTTGAGCAGGTAGTGGGGAGTAGATGATAGGTTGGGGGGGTAATACTTTGGTTGTAACCACAATTTTTTTGCGCTCCGGCACCTTAAGGGGGGGACGATAAAAAAAAATGAGCGCAAAGGGCAAGGCAATATGGATGGTTAAAACAAAAAGAAAAACACAAAAATTATTTTGCTTGAAGAATGATGTCCATTTCATCAAAGCCGGCCTCCTCCAAAGCATTTTTGAGGATTTGGTATGTACCAAACGATGCCGCTTCATCGTGATAGACAATGGGGGTAAATGTAGGGAATTTCATTTTGATTGCTCTCAAGGTGGGTATGAGGAGGGGGATGGCGATTTCTTTGTTATTTAATTGGATGTGATTATCGCGCGAAACTGTGATTTTAAGCATTTGAGGGGTGATATCGGAAAAACTCTCTTTAGAAGGAGCGCCGTTTGAGAGTTTGACATGGTCGATTTGAAGTAAAGGGGCAGCCAGCATGAATAAAATGAGAACGACAAATAGAACATCGAGAAGGGGCGTAAGATTAATGGGATCGGACTCTGTTTCAAGGGAAGAGGGGAGGCGCTTCATACTATGACTCTACTTTTTGGTATTGCATGCGCAGCTGAGATAGCAAAAAATGGGAAAAATCTTGCATGTCCAAGTAAAATCCGCGGTGTGCATTTTTTAAAAAGTTATATGCAATGAGTGCGGGGATCGCAATGAGCAATCCGATCACGGTTGTTCCAAGGGCCGTTGAGAGTCCGCCGATGATCACTTCATTGGAGAGGGCGCCTTGTTTGGATTTCATCTCAAAGAGTGAGAGTAAAATCCCCCAAACCGTGCCTAAGATTCCGACAAAGGGGGCAAGAGAGACAATGGTGTGTAAAACATATAAATTTTTACCTAGTTTTTTGAGTTCTATATCCGTTGTTATTTCGAGATGGTTTTCAATCAGTGTAATATCTTGGTTTGAGAGAAAAACTTTGTCTTCTTTAGAAAAAAATCGCCTCTTTTCTAATACTTCCGTTGTTTTTTGTTTTAAGATATGGATGAGGTGTCCATAGGGGATTTGATTTGGAAATGCCTCTATTTGTAAAAGATTGGAGGATGGTTGTTGTAGTTTCTCCCAAATGAATGCGCAAGTGCGTCTCACTTTGGAAAAAAGGAGGAGTTTTTGCACGAGGATGGTCCATGTGACAATTGAGAGGGAAAATAAAATGATAAAAATAAACTTTCCAATCGAGTCGGAATGGGTAAAGGCATCAAATAGGATAAAAAGAGAGGACATACGACTCCTAGACAATTCAGTTCAAATTTAGTACCATTGAACGGAGGCCAAGCCGTAGGCTCGTCTTGTTCAAAGTCGAGTTTAAAACCCTTTGACAGCTCCCCATGGCTAAAGCCGGGGGTTTTACGCCGTCAGCGATAAAGTTTTACAAAAGAGTTTATTTTTGATCACTTATATTGATAGCCATTTACACCTTTCATCGCAAGCATTCATTGATGACAGCGAGCAGGTGATTGAGCGGGCTAAAGCTGCCGGAGTGAGCCGGCTCATTAATATTTGCACGGATGTTGTCACGCTACAGCTCGGTTTAAAGCTAAGTGAGCGCTACCCAATGATTTATAATGCCGGAGCGACCACGCCCCATGATGTCGAAGCATTGGGAGACAAAGAGTTTGATGCCTTTGAACAGGCAGCACGGCAAGAGAAACTCATTGCAATCGGAGAAACGGGACTCGATTATTATTACGAGCATGCGCCTAAAAAAATCCAGCAACAATTTTTAGAACGCTATCTTCTTTTAGCAAAAGAACTCCACCTACCCGTTATTATTCATTGTCGAGAAGCTTTTGATGATTTGTTTTCGATTGTCGCATCGACCGATCCTACAGCGAGAATTTTACTGCACTGCTTTACCGGAACGGAAAGTGAAGCGAAGCGAGCAATAGAAAAGGGGTGGAGGATTTCTTTTAGCGGGATTGTGACGTTTAAACGTTCTGAAGCACTACGCAATGTTTTGAAAATGGTTCCCTCTGAACATATTTTAATTGAAACGGATGCCCCCTATCTTGCGCCACAATCTAAGCGAGGGCAACGGTGCGAGCCGGCCTTTCTAAGGGAAACGCTCATTGCCGTAGCCGATATCAAAGGGTGTAGTTTAGGGGAAATGGCATCGGTCACTGAGAAAAACACGCTTCAGTTTTTCAATATTTAACCCGCCCTATTCGGAGCGGTCTTCAATAGAAAAAATATCGGAAAAGAGCTGTTTGGTGGTATCTCGTCCTGCGACGGCGATTGACTCGGTCAATGGAATATGTTTAGGACAGACTTGAACGCAGTTTTGTGAATTACCACATCCTTCAATTCCCCCTTCTTGCATGAGGGCATGGAGGCGATCTCTCTTTTGCATCTGTCCTGTCGGATGATCATTAAAGAGGCGCACTTGCGAGATAGGAGCCGGACCCATAAATTGAGTTTTGGGGTTCACTTGAGGGCACGCTTCCGAGCAACAGCCGCATGTCATGCATGTCGAAAGAGTATACATCTTCATCTGCTTTTCTTGGCTGATTTTAGGCCCGAAACCGTTTGTTGCAGAGCCTTCCGTATCGATCCAAGCTCTGACTTTCTTTAAGTGATCGAACATCACTTCTCGATTAACAAAGAGATCGCGTACAAGGGAAAATTTTGATAGGGGGGCCAATGTAATCGTATCGGAGTTTGTTTCGTTGAGAATATCTTCGATAATGGCAGTACATGCCTGTCTTGGTCTCCCATTGATCAGCATGGAGCAAGATCCGCACACTTCTTCTAAACATCCCATTTCCCAAACAATGGGCTCTACTTTTTCCCCTGTTTTAGTGTAGGGGTTTTTCTGGATATCCATCAAGGCGCTAATCATGTTATAAAGCGGTTTTCTATCGAGTTCAAATTCTTCGAAATATTGTTTTTTCGATTCACCTCTCAAGATCTTAAGAGTAAATTTTCCCTTCATGTGATCCGCCTTACAAATCGGTTATATGGGTAATTCAATATTTATAGGCATATTCTTAAATTCAGGAATGCCTTGATGTGTTTTGACATATTTTCTTTCTACAGGTTCAACGTGTCTTAAGTCAACCGGCTCATAGGAGATTTTAGGTTCCCCCTGTTTTGGATCGTATTCGGCGATCGTTGTTTTAAGCCAATTATCATCATCTCTGTTAGGAAATTCGGGTTTGTAGTGCGAGCCGCGAAATTCGTTTCTGAGCAGGGCTCCTTTTGTGATAATGAGAGAGAGTTCGAGCATGGCTTTAAATTGATTTGCAAGGACATAGGTCTGATTAAGCGTTGTGGATTTGTCATCGAGCGTGATGTGCTTATAGCGCTCTTTAATCTCTTTAATGGATTGGATGGCTTCTTCTAAGCTCTTATTATTGCGCACCACCGTGACATCTCGTACCAAAATATGGGCCAGTTCATCGTGCAAGAGGTGGATGTTTTCATCGCCATTTCTCGATAAGATTTCATGTTTGAATGCTTGTTCTTTGGCAACAGCTGCTTCAAAACAATCTTTTGTGAGATCCGAATAGTGCTTTGTCACGGCTTCTTCCAGATAGCGGTTCACTTCAATCCCCGTGACGAGACCTCCATAGACGCAAGACATCAGTGAGTTGCCACCGAGGCGATTGGCTCCATGGTATTGATAATCGGCTTCGCCAACGGCAAAACACCCGCGGATATTTGTCATTTGTCGGAAACGCTCAAAGCGATCGGGGTCATCGGCTGCAGGCCAATCAACCCAAGCGCCTCCCATAGAATAATGGACACCGGGGAAAATTTTCATAGGTACTTTGGAAGGATCCTCTCCGGTGAACTTGCGATAGATTTCCAATACGGAAGCATATTTTTCCTTCAGCTCATCAGAAAAATGGCGGACATCTAAATAGACCTGTTTTTGTCCGTCAATGCCAAGTCCAAGCGAGACGATTTTTACAATCTCTCGTGCAGCGATATCGCGGGGGACGAGATTTCCAATGTCGGGATAGAATTCTTCTAAGAAATACCAAGGTTCGCCCGTTTGTCCACAGACGACTTCTTTGCCTTCCGGGTTGATCGCTTTTTTATTTGAATCGCCATAAACCCAAATGCGTCCACCGCCACCGCGCAATGTTTCGGTCATGAGGCGCAGTTTGTCATATCCCGGGATGGCGGTTGGATGGATTTGAATAAATTCGCCATTGGCATATTTCATTCCTTGCATGTAGAGCCTGGCATTCGCAGCTCCGGTACAAAATGTGGAATTCGTGGTCGCTTTAAACATATAGCCAAGACCACCTGTTGCAATCACAACGGCATCGGCTTTGAGAAGCATGAGTTCGAGATTAAATAAGTTCATCATGACAATGCCTCTTGAGAGGCCATCGTCATCGATCACCAGCCGCATAAATTCGTGATGTTCAAATTTTTCAATTTGTCCTAAGGCTTCAAAACGGCGCACCTGTTCGTCAAGAGAGTAGAGCATTTGTTGGCCCGTTGAACTGCCTGCAAAAGCTGTCCGGTTATAAAAAGTTCCGCCAAAGCGTCGGAAATCAAGTCCGCCTTCAGGCGAGCGATTGAATGTACAACCAAATCGATCAAACATTTGAATGATTTTGGGTGCTGTCAGGCACATCTCAACAACCGGGGGTTGATTTGCAAGAAAATCTCCTCCCTTAATGGTCTCATAAGCGTGAATAAGAGGAGAGTCGTGTTCTGAGCGCATATTCATGGCGGCATTCACTCCTCCTTGGGCACAAACGGAGTGGGAGCGCTTAACATGGGTCACGGAAACGATTTTGACATGGCAACCGAGTTCAGCGAGTTTCATTGCTGTTGACAATCCCCCTAGGCCACCACCGACGACAATGACTTCTTTTTTCACATTTTGCACCATGATCGCTTAACTCCTAAGATTAATCCAGTAACTGCCCCAAATGGCTGCTAATCCTAAAAATCCGAATAGGATCATTAGCGCTAAGGCAATTTTAGTAAAGACGTGTTGAGTTCCCATTTTTAAAATGGCGCCCCAGGTCATTAAAAATGTCCAAAAGCCATTAAAGGCATGAAAGACGGCCGCAATGACAAAAACAGTGTAAAGACTACTTTTAATGGGGCTTTTAAATGACTCTCTGACATTGAGAAGAGTCGCTGTTCCAAAGCTATTTGCTGCGGCAATCACTTGGTATTGATCAATAGGCCGCTCTTCTAAAGACCTAACCCATTCTTTTTTTTCCTGAAAGCGCTGAAGGCTATCGTAAATGCTAGCCGATTCGGGGTCAAAGGAGAAGTGGTCGGCCTCTAGTTTATTATGCTTTATCTCTTGAAGCTTTTGATCGACAAGAGACATTTTCGATGCCATAGCCGCAAGGGCATTTTTTTCATTTGAAATAGCGCTGATATTAAAGAGGCGCACATTCAGGCGATCGCAAAGAGAATAGAGCCCTTCATCCATATTCATACGTGTTAGGTAATAGGTCTGTTTATTATCCTTTGATTCAATAGGATAAATGAGAAAACGCATATAAAACACGTGCAAAGCGATGCCGATGAGCAAAATCCACGAAGTTAGTCGCTGCCAGGTGTATGCGTGATTGCGTTTATATTGCATGATAGGACGGGATCCATTGGATCGCATCGAATTAAAACGCCCTAAGACAGCATAGTAGACTCCGAATCCGGCATGAAACAAAATGGGGATGCCAATGAGAAGAATTTCGACAACATGTAAGTAAGGGACATCATGGAGCCAATTGACCATGCGGATAAAACCCGCTCCATCTTGTCCGATCATCAACGCCGCTTGGGAATTGGTGATGAGATGTTCCATCAAAAATAAAACAATACCAAGTCCCATCAGAGAATGGACGCGTGCCCAAATATACCTTTGAGAGATCAGGGTGGAGCTTGTTGTCATGACAACCTCATTATGAAAAAAAAGATCATAACGGGATTATGCATAAAAAGAAATTTTAAGCTCAAAAAAAGATCTTTTTTATCGGAATGAGTTGAGTAGATTGGCGGTGCTCATTTGCGAGCCGATATTGGATAGCGGTAAGCGGGAGAGGCGCAATCGTAAAGTTTTGTGAAAGTGCTTTAAGAACCGACGTAAAGAAAAAAGAGCGATCGCACAGGTATTCTTTTAGAGGGGTAATAAAATCCTCGTGTGAGCGGGCGAGGCGGTAGGCGGGGGTTTTAGCGGGATGTCGCAAGAGGTTCATTAAAGTGGGGTTGTAATCCCAAAGAAGAGTGGAATGATGAAGCCAGCGCCCCTTTTTGAGGTATTGTGCATTGCCGCCAAATTTGCGATTGCCGATGACGTAATCATTTTCTCGAAGCATTGCATTGGGAATAAAAGAGTGATAGAGGGTTGAGCTCCATTCCATGATGGGTTGGGGGAAGGGTTTGAAGGGGTGAGCGGCACTATTAAAAATAAAGCTGACAAATAGCGTGTTGTCATCTACGACAACAGTTCCTCCGCCGGAAAAGCGTTTGATGATCGGAATATGGAGGTTTTGGGCCTCCTTGAGATCAATCAGCTCATCGGGTTTACCTGAAATGCCCATTACAATAGCGGGAGAAGAGCCCGTATTTGTAATCATATAATTTTGATCGCACGTTCTAAGGAGCGCCTCTTCGATTTGCAGCTGTTTTAAAATTGAAGTTTCTTGCAGCGCGATGTGATAAAGAGTGGGTAGATTATGATCGTTCAAAGCCGGGATACTTCACTTTAATATATTATCTCGACTCCGATAATACCTCAAATTGGCGTTGTTGCATAATTCATTTTTATCTAACATGCTCATTATTAGTTTTTACCACAGAGAGCACAGAGGTACCGGAATGTGCATTTTCTTGATTTTTCTCTGTGCTCTCTGTGGTTGTTAAAGTCCTTATGGTCAATAACCTGATAGTTTATCGAATTATGCAACAAAGCAGATGCAGCTGCTATTTTAGATCAAGATATTGCATTGAAAACCGATCAGATTATATACCGCTCGTCATTCAAGAGTTGTTTTTTTTGTCGCCGGCATCCCCGCTTGGTCGATTTACCTCACCTCTGCCTATTGTCAATAGCGCGTCGGTTCGGTAAAGGGCCTTCGGCCCGATCGACCATCGGTGCGCCG